>JALZFP010000346.1 GCA_030861485.1 Actinomycetota bacterium
GTCGCCGAGCGGATGTTGCACTCCCACTGGTAGAGCGTGAGCGAGGTGAACCCGCTTATCGCCTGCGGCAGCCGTCCGAACAGAAAGGACTGAAGAGTACCCGCCCCCGTCGCCCGCAGAGCCTCCACCGGCCGGGCCGGCACCGCCTCGAGCGTCTCGCTGTAGAGCTTGCCGAGGATACCGGCCGAGTGAACCGCGAGGGCCAGGGTGCCGGGGAAGGGACCCAGCCCCAAGGCCACCACGAAGACGAGCGCCCAGAGGATGTCCGGGACGGAGCGGAAGACGTTGAGGATGAAGCGCGATACATGGTAAGGGATGACCCTGAGTATCCGCTCGCCAGGTGAGGCGCCGACCGTGGGCTCTTCACTCGTCGCGAGGGCCGCCAGCGGGAACGCCATCACGGCGCCGATGAGCGCACCTAGAAACGACATCTGGAAGGTTTCGAGGACGCCGGCGGCCGTCGTGCGCAGCGTGGTTGCCGAGAGGTCGGGAGGGAACATCCCGGAGACGAACCTCTCGATAGGGGTGGTGCTGGTGAAGAGTTTGACCAGGTCGAACTCGGTGCCCCAAGCGCTCCAGCCGGTGACGCCGAGGATGGCGAGGACTACGAGCGTAGTCTTCCAGGAAAAGCGCGGGACCGCACCGCCTATCTGGGACGGCTGCTCAGTGTGCGGAGATGCCATCTCGGCCCCCTATTAACCGTCCCGGTTCTTCTGTACGAGGACATACGTAGTCTCGGGGCTTGGGGCTAGCCCCGGTAGAGCTAGCAGCCGTTGCGTGCTGGTTTGCTGCGTAGATCCGGGAGAGCCTTTCTTCGGTGAGCCTCTCGGGAGGACCGTCGAAGGCGCCGCGGCCCTCCCGCAAAGCGACCACCCGGGGAAAACGGCGGGCCATCCTCACGTCGTGCAGATTGACCAGGAGCGTTGCGCCTTCGCCGTTCAGCTCGAGTAGCGTCTCCATGACCCGTTCGGTCGTGACAGGGTCCACAGCGGCGAAGGGCTCATCGGCGAGGATCAGATTCGGCCGCTGCACCAACAGGCGCGCCACCGCCACCCGTTGCTGCTGGCCGCCGGAGAGATCCGCTGTCCGGATATGAGCCTTGTCTCTGAGGTCCATACGGTCTAAGGCGTCCGCAACCCGTGAGGCTAAAGCGGTGTCGGGGCCGGCCAGGAAGGTGCGAAGCGTCCCCCAGGCACCCATACCGCCGACCTCGCCCAGGACCGCATTGACGCCCGCCGGAAGCTGCGGGACGAGGTTGTAGGCCTGGTAGATCGTGCCAACGCACCGGCGCACCCCGTTGAGCTCCTTCTTAGAGAGCGCGTAGAGGTTGCGTTCTCCGACGGTGACCCTGCCGCTACTCAGGGCCACGCTCCGCGTCAGGGTGCGAAAGAGGGTCGACTTGCCGGCGCCGGAAGCCCCTATGACTGCGAGCCGCTCACCGGGTTCCACCATGATAGAGACGTCATCGAGCGCCGGTACCTCGCCGAAGCGGACCGTGACGCCCTCCAGGGCAAGCCTGCCCAGCGGCTCCTGCTTACCGTACGGTGAGGAGATCGAGTTCACTTGCCCGCTCATCCACGTAATCGTAGTCGTTGGGTTCGACCCTCTCGTAGCCTTGGGCGCGCAGGAGGTCGAGAAGAGCCGGATTGTCTATGTTGAGAAAGGCCTGGGCGATCTGCTCTTTCAGATTGTCAGAGAGGGCGCCGCGGACGACCCACGGGTAGCCCTCTATAGGGTCGGACACCTCTACTGTGCGGATACTACCTTGGTCAACCTTCCCGTCCTCTTGCAGGTCGTAGAGTATGCGGTCCTCTACCCCGCCCCCGTCTACGCTACCGTTGGCGACGGCCTGCGCCGTGGCGTCGTGGCCACCGGTGTAGGTAAACTCCCCGAGGTCCGTCCGGTAGTCTATCCCCGCATCCTGGAGCATGATCGCGGGGTACAACGAGCCCGAGGTGCTCGAAGCGCTGCCGAAGGCGAAGTTCCGGCCCCGAAGGTCCGAGACCTCCTGGATATCGCTGTCGACGGGCGTGATGATGAGGGAGTGGTACATCGTATCGCCGGTGTACGGGTTGATCTCCGTGACCAACGGGGTAACGTTTGCCCTCTCACGAGCCTGCACGTAGGTGAGGCCGCCGTAGTAAGCGAGATCAAGTTCGTCGTTGACCATCGCCTCGACCACGGCGCTGTAGCTAGTCGGCACCGTGAGCTCCACCTCCCGCCCGAGCTGCTCAGAAAGGTACCCACCGAAGGGCTCGTAGTTCGCCTCCACGCTCTCGGGGTTCTGATTCGGGATCAGGCCGACCCTTAGAGGATCGGGATCGTCCGATCCCTGTCCCCCGCCGGTGCTAGCACTGCCACCGCCGCCACCGCAGCCCACAAGGGCTATGACGAGGAGAACGGCAGCGCCGAGCATGACGAACCGTCGGATCACTAAGGCTTCTTTTCGGCACAGAGGGCAGCAAACGCTTCGGCCGCCGGCGAGAGCGGACGGTCCCGCTCGACGACCAAGACAAAGGGACGCACAAAGGAGAGCCCACGAGCGCGAAGCTGCCCTACTCGCTCTTTGGAGCCCAACGTGCGTGCCGGCACGACCCCGATCCCCGTCCCCTCGGCGACCGCTCCTACAACCGCGGCGTTGGACCCGAGTTCCATCGTGACTCGCGGTGCGAGGCCCACCGTCGCCAGGCCCTCCTCCGTGGCCTGACGCGTAGCAGAGCCCTTCTCGCGCATCACGAAGGGGCGATCCGCTAAATCTTCCGGAGCCACTTCTGAGCCAGCCAGCGGATCTGTAGCGGCAACCACCGGGACCAGCTCGTCTTGCTCGATCGCCCGGCTCTCCAACCTCGGGTGGTCTACCTCACGGCCCACGATCGCGACCTCGATCTCGCGTTCGAGGAGGGCCTTTAGCGTCTCCTCGGTGTCGGCGATCTCTACGTCAAGCATGACGTCCGGATAGCGGGCGGAGAACCCCGACGCCACGTGCGGTACCAACACCTCGCCGGGGGTCGTAGAAGCACCGACGACCAGACGCCCGTGCGGGGCAGAGTAGTGCGCCATCTCC
>JALZFP010000030.1 GCA_030861485.1 Actinomycetota bacterium
GCCCTCTCCGAGCTTGGGGTGGAAGCGCACGTGGTCCGGGCGGTTGTGGGGCCACGGGTCACACGCTACGAGCTACGCCTGGGGAGCGGTGTCAAGGTCGGCAAGGTGAGGAACCTGCAGCAGGACATAGCCTACGCCCTCGCAGCGACAGAGGTGCGGATAC
Source organism: Actinomycetota bacterium (assembly GCA_030861485.1). Taxonomy (GTDB): domain Bacteria; phylum Actinomycetota; class Rubrobacteria; order Rubrobacterales; family Rubrobacteraceae; genus Rubrobacter_F. The sequence goes on from JALZFP010000030.1 coordinate 164, forward strand.
TCGCCCCCATCCCTGGCAAGAGCGCCGTGGGCGTGGAGGTGCCGAACACCAAACCGGCGAAGGTAACCCTAGGGGATGTCTTTAGCGAGTACCCGGACGCCAACGACTGGGCCCTGCCCGTGGGCCTCGGAAAAGACATCTCCGGGCGGGCGGTCTTCTTCGATCTCGCCGAGATGCCGCACCTGCTGGTGGCGGGCACCACGGGGAGCGGCAAGAGCGTCATGCTCAACGGGCTCCTGACCTCGCTCTTGCTCACCACCGACCCCCGGCAGGTCAAGATGGTCCTCATCGATCCGAAGAGGGTCGAGCTCTCGCAGTTCGTGCGCGTCCCGCACCTCATAACGCCGGTGGTCACGGACGTAAAGAAGGCGGCGAACGCCTTATCCTGGGCCGTTTTGGAGATGGAGCGTCGTTATGAGGTTCTGGAGAAGGCGGGGATGCGCAGCCTCGACGGCTACAACGACCGCGGGGCGGAGCAGATGCCGTACGTCGTTGTCGTAATTGACGAGTTGGCGGACCTAATGATGACTGCCGCCGCCAAGGTCGAGGATGCGGTCATCAGACTCGCCCAGAAGGCGCGTGCGGTAGGTATCCACCTCGTCGTCGCCACGCAGCGGCCTTCGGTTGACGTGATTACGGGCATGATCAAGGCTAACATCCCGAGCCGCATCGCCTTTGCCGTCTCCAGTCAGATCGACTCGCGAGTGATCCTGGACGCCCCCGGTGCCGAATCCCTCCTCGGCATGGGCGACATGCTCTTTAAACCCGTCTCGGCTCTCCGGCCCTCTCGCGTGCAGGGCGCCTTTATCTCCGAACCGGAGGTGGAGCGTGTCGTCTCCGCGTGCGCCTCCGGCGCAGAGGCGCGCTATGTCGAGGAGGTGACGGAGGCGAAGCAGGAGAAAGAGGAGACCGAGGAGCCCGAGGACGAGCTTTTGCCAGAGGCGGCGAGCTTCGTGGTCGCGACGCAACAGGCCTCCGTAAGCGCGGTGCAGCGCCGCTTTCGGGTCGGGTACTCCCGAGCGGGTCGTATCATAGACGCCCTCGAACGCAAGGGCGTCGTTGGCCCCTACGAGGGTTCTAAGAGCCGCGGTGTGGTCGCTACCGAGCTAGATCTCTTGCGTATCTTCGACAGTGGCGGTGAGAGCACCGCTGGTTCACCCGACGCGGAAGAAGTAGCTCCCTCCAACCCGCGCGATGAGGGCGTCTACTAAGCGAACGCTCGCGAGTATGCTTACGTTTGTGGTAGGCTCTGCGTACCGTGAACGTGGGGGATCTAGACAACGGACCGGGCAGAGGGCAGATAGGACCCCTCCTGGAGAAGAAACGCTTGGAGAAGGGCCTCTCGCTCAAAGAGGCCGAGCAGGCGACCAAGATCAGAACACGCTACCTCAAAGGTTTGGAGCGCGAAGACCCCACCGCGCTACCCGATCCGGTCTACGCTCGTGGTTTCCTCAAGACTTACGCGAACTTCCTCGGCCTCGACGGTGAACAGCTCTCTCGGGAGTTCAGAGACCACCGGGTGCCACGCCGGGAGCGCAATCTTGATTACGAAAGACCCCAAAGGGGTGAATTCGACCAACCCATAATAAATCCCGGAGGCGTCGACGACGCCGAACGGCGCAGGATCTCAGGCGCGACCATCTTCACCATTGTGCTCGCCGTGCTCGTCCTCGCGGTAGTGATAGGCGCCCTCTACTACGTCGGCTCCCGGTCCACGGGCAATATCCCGAACAATGCCCCAGAGGAAGAACTCGTCGTCGAGAAAGAGGCAGAGGATGACTCCTTGCCGGAAGAGCCCGCTGCAGGCCCGGAGTCAAAGACCGTGGCGGAAGACCGTGCGGACGACGCCTCGAACGAGGGTTCTGAGGCAGTACGGGTGACGGTCAGGGTTGTCGGTGTCCCTACAGGGCTGACCGTCCTCACCGACGGGACGGTCGCCAGCGATCAGTTCGCGCAGCCCGGGTTCTCCCAGACGTTTGAGGCGCGAAGGACGGTCACCATCTCTACCGCGAACGCCGGCGCAGTCGAGGTGGAGGTCGACGGCCAGAACAAAGGCCGTCTCGGCCAGTTGGGGAAGCCTCTAACTCGCGACTTCACTCCGCAGCCCGGAGGGTAAGAAGCTCCTCTTCTGCATCTTGGGAGACATCGTAGCCTGCAGTATAATCTGCTCAACAAGCAAGAATCAGCGCGAACAAGCGTAAAGGCAACCTTTTGGAGGATGCACCAGTGGACAAAACAAAGGCCATAGGGGCTGCCGTCTCCCAGATAGAGAAGCAGTTTGGCAAGGGTTCGATCATGCGCATGGGTGATGAGGGGCCCCGGAAGGTCGCCTCGATCTCTACCGGCGCCCTGGCGCTCGACCTGGCTCTGGGGGTCGGTGGCGTGCCCCGCGGCCGTATCATCGAGATCTACGGTCCCGAGGCCAGCGGCAAGACTACGCTCGCCTTGCACGTCATTGCCGAGGCCCAGAAGGCCGGTGGTCTCGCCGCCTTTATCGACGCCGAGCACGCCCTCGACCCGACATACGCCGAAGCCATCGGCGTAGACCTTGAGAACCTCTACTTCTCCCAGCCCGACAACGGCGAGCAGGCCCTTGAGATCGCCGATACCCTCGTTCGCTCCGGTGCCCTCGACGTGGTCGTCGTGGACTCGGTCGCCGCGCTCGTCCCTAGGGCTGAGATCGAAGGTGAGATGGGTGACTCGCACGTTGGGCTTCAAGCTCGACTGATGAGTCAGGCTCTTCGCAAGCTATCGGGCTCCTTGAGCCGCTCTGGGACTACTGCGATCTTTATCAACCAGTTGCGGGAGAAGATCGGGGTGATGTTCGGTTCGCCAGAGACGACTCCTGGAGGGCGAGCGCTGAAGTTCTACGCGAGCGTCCGGCTTGACATAAGGCGCATCGGGGCCTTGAAGGTTGGGAACGAGACGGTGGGCAACCAGACGAAGGTAACGGTCCGCAAAAACAAGGTGGCCCCGCCTTTCAAGGAGGTGTTCTTCGACATCATGTACGGTGAGGGCATCTCCAAAGAGGGGAGCTTGATAGACATCGGTATCCAGCACGAGGTGATTCAGAAGTCCGGCGCCTGGTTCGCCTACGGGGACGAGAGACTGGGGCAGGGCCGCGAGAACGCCAAGCAGTCCTCAAGGAGAACGACGAGGTGCGCGGGCGCATCCTTGTCGAGATCTACGAGAAGCTCGGCCTGAAGGCCCCCGAGAAAACGTTAGACGAGGAGACCCTCGAGAAGACATCCGCAGAGCTATAAAGGACGGTTGGGACGTTAGACTCTGCTGAAGGGGTCCTGGGAGAGGCGCCCCAGTGCCGAAGAGCGAAGAAAGGAGCGAGAACCGGGCGTTCCTTTGGGGGACGCTCCGAAGAAGGATGAAGCTCGAGAGCTTACCTGAACACTTGTTCACCACTGTGGTAGGTATGGATCCTCTGCTCGACGG
>JALZFP010000065.1 GCA_030861485.1 Actinomycetota bacterium
GGTCCCCGCCGGGGACGTACTCCATTACTATGTAAGAGACCTCGCGCCCCTCGAGCTCGTCCTCGCCCGCGTCGTAGACCTGCACTATGTTTGGGTGGGAGAGCCTTGCGGCCGTGCGCCCCTCGCGCCTGAAGCGGGCCCCGATATCGGTGCCGCCGTGTTGGGAGTTGAGGATCTTGACGGCGACGGGTCGGTCCAAGACCTCGTCCCTGCCGAGAAAGACCACCGACATGCCGCCCGACCCGAGCTCGCGCTTCAGCGCGAACCTGCCGCCGAGGCGTCTCACGGGGCGCCTCCTCCGCGGCTCAGCTGCTAGATTACCTCCCGACCCATTGCGCCCGCAAAGGGTTGCAAGGCCCCGCGCAAACCCTGGAGCGCCTCCGCCGGAAGCGCTTGTTCGGCATCGCACAGGGCCTCTTGCGGTTCATGGTGCGACTCGACTAGAAGGCCGTCGGCCTCAGCCGCCACGCTCGCCTTGCTAAGCGGAATAACCAGGTCGCGACGCCCGGCGGCGTGCGACGGGTCCACGATCACCGGCAGGTCCGTAAGCCTTTTGGCCACAATCACGGCCGAGAGATCCAGGGTGAAGCGCGTAGAGGTCTCAAATGTTCTTATCCCCCGCTCGCACAAGACCACGTTGTCCCCGCCCTCAGACGTTATGTACTCCGCCGCGAGCAGCCACTCCTCAACCGTCGCCGAGAAGCCGCGCTTCAAGACCACGCCATGGTCGGTGCCCTTTATCGCCCCTCCGACCCTCTTCAAGAGGGAGAAGTTGGCCATGTTACGGGCGCCGATCTGGATGACTTGAGCATGCTCCATAACGGGCTCGATCTGGTCGGGGTCCATCACCTCGGTGACGCCCTTGAGGCCGAGCTCGTCGTTAACCTCGGACATGATCCTCAACCCCTCCTCGCCGAGGCCCTGGAAAGAATACGGGGAGGTGCGAGGCTTGAAGGCGCCGCCGCGCACGTACTCGAAGCCCGCCCGTTTAACGGCCTCCGCGCTCGCAGCGTACTGCTCGTAGCTCTCGACCGTACACGGGCCGGCGATCACCCGGAAGGTGCTCGGCCGGATCATGCCGTTGATGGTCTGTGCGTTTGTCCTGGCGCTCTCTACAATGTCCATATCTACCTGGAAAACTCCCCGCGTTGAACCTCTAGATCTCGGATACGGTGCAGGATGAGCTCGAAAATCTCACGCATCGACGAGTCGTAGATGGGCCCCTCGTTCACCTCGGCGACTTTTCGGAGAATCTCCTCCTCGCGCTTCGGGTCGAAGAGCGGTTTGCCGACCTCGGCTTTTATACCCACGATCTCCTGCACGATACGCGCTCGCTCGTTCAAGATACGTATGAGCTCCCGGTCGACCTCGTCTACCCGGCTCCTGAGCTCCTCTATCCTGCCTTGTGTGTCTGCATTATCCATAGAGGGAGAAAATTCTATCTTAAAGATGGTCAGCTTGTCAGCTTACGATCAGTTTATAAGTTCAAAGAAGCCAAGCCCGTTGCCGATAATTCCCTTTGAACATCTTCCATTTGTTTACTTTACGATCGCGCAAACTGTACTTTGCCCATCCACAGAGCGTCCATGGTAAGGATCTGGTAAAGCAGCGTTAATTAGACACTTGGGGGCTGCCCTTAGGCGTTCATCTGGCGTAGACTACCCTTGCTCGGGACAGCCGGGAAGAATAGGTTCGGAGAGGCGGGGCCATAGAGCCGAATAGTCGTTGCATCCGTGTCGGGGGCATTAAAGCCCTCAGTACGCTGTAGAAGCGGAACGCGGACAGAAAGAGATCGCGAAGCCCAGCAGCGAAGCGACTGGTCGAAAAGGAGCAGTTTGAAGTTTAGAGGAGAGTTGGAACCGCTTAGCCCCTACAAACCGCCCCGCATGTCCCTAGAGGCCGCGGCGGAGCAGATAGGCCCGGACGGGAGCCCGAACGGGGGCTACGTCAAGCTAACCTCTAACGAGCTTTCCTTTGGCCCGCTCCCAGAGGCCGAGACGGCCATGCAAGAGGCCCTCCCCCGCCTGAACCGCTACCCCGACCGCCACTCCAGCGCCCTGCGCGAGGCGGTGGCGGAGGCAAACTTCGGTAC
>JALZFP010000073.1 GCA_030861485.1 Actinomycetota bacterium
AGGAGCTGAGGAGCAAAGAGGTCAAGTTTTGGGAGGCTTTCTGGTTCTGGGTGAGGCTCGGGTTTATCAACTTCGGGGGCCCTGCGGGCCAGATCGCGATCATGCACAGGGAGTTGGTCGAGAGGAAGCACTGGGTTTCAGAGGGGCAGTACCTGCGGACGTTGAACTTCTGCATGCTGCTCCCCGGTCCCGAGGCGCAGCAGGTCGCGACGTATATCGGGTGGAGGTTGCACGGTACGCTAGGTGGGATCATCGCGGGCTCGTTCTTCGTGATCCCTTCGATCTTCGTACTCTTGTTGCTGAGCTATCTCTCGGTGGCTTACTCGGACGTACCCGCGATCACGGGCCTGCTCTACGGGGTTCAACCCGTCGTGATAGCTATCGTCGTCGAGGCCGTGTTGCGCATCGGCAGGCGCACCCTCCACCACTCCGCCCTCGTGACCTTTGCGGTGCTCGCCTTCGTGGCTCTCTACTTCCTCTCCATACCCTTTCCCCTGGTCGTAGCGGCTGCAGCCCTTGCGGGGGTCCTCCTGCGACGCCCGCTTCCCGGCGCCTTCAGGACCCGCGCACACGGTTCGGCTGGTTCGGAAGAAGGAGCAGCCTTAGAGGAAGCCCCCTCCAGCGAGCGCCCTTCTATGGGTCGCAACCTGCGTCTCCTGGGTCTTTTCTTCATGCTGTGGGCAGTGCCCGTGGGGGCGGTGTTGCTGTGGCGCGGAGGGGAGGACGTGCTTTTTCGGGAGGCCCTCTTCTTCACGGGGGCGGCCTTCGTGACGTTCGGGGGGGCGTACTCGGTGTTGAGCTACATCGCCGACGTGGCGGTAAACCAGTACGGGTGGCTCACCGCTGATCAGATGGTGCAGGGACTCGGGCTCGCCGAGTCCACGCCTGGTCCCCTGATCATGGTAACCCAATACGTCGGCTTTCTCGGCGCGTGGAACCACTCCGGTAGCTTCGATCCGCTGCTCTACGGGGTACTCGGCGCTGCGATTACGACCTACACCACCTTCCTTCCCTGCTTTCTGTTCATCTTCCTGCTCGCACCGTACGTCGAGCTCCTGGCGAGCAACAGCCGCCTGCAGGCCGCCCTGGTGGGGGTTACGGCGGCGGTCGTGGGCGTAGTAGCGAACCTGGCCGTCTTCTTCGCCGGCAGGGTGCTGTTCCCCGAAGGCCTCGCCTCGCTCGACATCTTCGCCCTCGTTGTCGCGGTGATCTCGTTCGTGGTTTTGCAGCGGTTCAAGGCCCCGATCTACCTGATGGTGCCGGTCGGCGCCCTGGCGGGGATGGTGTGGACGCTGCTGTAGATAACCTCGGGAAGACGCGGTGGCTCATCCTGATCTACCACCTCCCTCGTGATCCCTCCCGCCACCGGGTCGCCGTCTGGCGGAAGTTAAAGACCCTGGGTGCCATCTATCTCCAGGACGGGGTCGCCGTGCTTCCCGAAGACGCAGTAACCCGCGAGCAGTTCGAGTGGCTGCAACTCCGCGTCCGGGAGGCCGGTGGAGAGGCGAGCCTCTGGGAGGCCCTACCGAACAGCGTAGCCGAGGACAAGTTCCTCGTCGAGGAGTTTCGCGCCTCCCGCGAGGCGGCGTACAAGAGGCTGATCGAGGCCGCCGGACGCCTCCGGCGCAAGGCCGCACTCGGGTCGGACAAAGCCCTGCTCCTAGAGGAGCTCGGCAAGATGGAGCGCGAGTTCCGAGCCGAGCGCCGGAGAGATTACTTCCGCTCGCCTCTGAGAAACGAGGCCGCCGGGGTCCTGCGCGAGGTCCGGCAGGTTCTAAAGAGTGGCGTTGAGGAAGAGCGTTCCGAGAATGCCGGGGGTACCTAGTGCGCTGGGCAACGCGACGCGGTTGCCACGTCGACCGGACGGCCTGTGTCTGGTTGATACGTCGCTACGTAGATCCCGAAGCAGAGTTTTTCTTTGTTGGGGATCCGGAGGAGGCACCCGAAGATGCGGAGCTATTCGATGTGGCCGGGGCCCGGCTCTCCCATCATGGGGATGCCTGCTCCTTTGAAACGTTCCTCGTGGAGTACGAGCTCGGAGATCCCGTACTCGCGGAGATCGCCGAGATAGTTCACGACGCCGACCTCATGGACGAGAAGTACGGCCGTCCCGAGTCAGAGGGCCTCGACACTATAATCCGTGGGATGCAGCTAGCCCTCTCCAACGACGAAGCCCTAACCCACCACACCGACGCCCTCTATGACGGCCTCTACTCCTACCTGAGACGGGAAGTGCTCTAGGGTGCGGCTCAAGGTAAAGATCTCCAACCTCCGGTACACGGCGGGTGGGGTAGAGATCCTCAAAGGGGTCAACGCCGGGGTTCCCGAGGGCAGCATCACCTCTATTGTAGGACCATCAGGGGCCGGCAAGAGCACCCTGCTCCGCTGCATAAATCGCCTTGTAGAACCAACCGCCGGGGAGGTATACCTGGACGGAGCGCCCACGAGCGGGATGGACCCGCTCGTGCTCCGGCGCCGGGTAGGGATGGTCTTCCAGCTCCCCGCGCTCTTCGGAGCGTCTGTCGAAGACGCGATCCTCTATGGGGTGCGCCTGGCCGGACGGAGCGCCGACGCGGCCCGGTTACTGGAGATGGCGGGGCTCGACGCTTCCTACAAGGACAGGGACCCACAGGCTCTCTCGGTGGGCCAGCAGCAGCGGGTCTCGATAGCCCGGGCACTGGCCCTGGAGCCGGAGGTACTGCTCATGGACGAGCCGACGAGCGCCCTGGACGAAGCCGCCCGCCGCAAGGTCGAGGAGCTCATCCGGGGGCTAAACGCTCACCTGGACCTCACGATAGTTCTGGTGAGCCACGCCCTGGATCAGGTAGAGCGCGTCGCGGACCGCGTCGTCCTGCTGGCGTCAGGCCGAGCGGAGGGGGAGTGGAGCAAGGAGGAGTTCTTCTCCGGCGAGGGCAGGGAGCAGGCGGAACGGTTCGTCTCCGGGAGGTTGTAGCGTGGAAGGTCTGGAGACGGTAGGCTCGGCACTGCTCACTCTGGGTCTTGTGGCCGTGGCCGTGGCTTTGAGCCTCTACGAGAGGCTGGACCTCGAGAAGGACATCGGCATCGCCGTGATCCGTTCGTTTGTGCAGCTCGCCGCCGTAGGGTACGCGATAGACTATATCTTCGGGCTGGAGAGCCTCTCGGCGGTCGTGCTGCTCCTGGCGGGGATGGTCGCGTTCGCTGCCTGGACGTCGGCCCGCCGGGCCAGGGGAGTATCTCGTGCGCTCCCGGTCGCGGCCGGGGCTATAGGGGTGGCGGCGGTAGCCACTCTGGGCGTGCTGCTTTTGCTCGGGATCGTGCCTGCCACGGCCCGGTATTTGGTACCGCTCGGGGGCATGGTTATCGGGAACGCGATGAACACCGCGAGCCTTACGCTGGCCAGGGTCCGGGATGACGTGGCGGAGCAGCGGCTTAAGGTGGAGGCGGCACTGGCTCTAGGTGCCACCAGTCGGCAGGCCGTCTCTCCCATCCTGAAGACCGCGCTCCGGAACGCCATGATCCCGCTAATAGACTCCACAAAGACGACGGGCATAATCTTTCTGCCGGGCGCGATGGTCGGCATGATCATCGCCGGGGCGGATCCCTTAGAGGCCGCGCGGCTGCAGATAGTGGTGCTTTACATGCTCTTGGGGAGCGTCTCTATAGCGGCCATCCTGGTCGGGCTGCTCTCTTACCGCTCCTTCTTCACCCCCCGCCACCAGCTCAAGGCCGACCTGTCTGAAGGCTGAACGGACTCCTAGCGGGTGTCCCAGCGGTACGCTGGGTCTTGCTCTGTGGGCAGATACCCGAAGAACTCCAGCTTCTCTATGACCTTGCGGGCGCTCTC
>JALZFP010000119.1 GCA_030861485.1 Actinomycetota bacterium
TGCTCCTTGATGCCGGCGCCAGGGAGGTACACTTCCGCGTCTCCTCACCGCCGGTCACGGGCCCCTGCTACTACGGCATAGACATGGACAGCACCAAAAACCTCGTCGGCGCGAACTTTACGGTTGAGGAGATCTGTGAGCAGATCGGGGCCACGAGCCTGGCCTACCTCTCCGTAGAGGGCATGACGAGGGCCACCGAACAGAACGGGAGCCGGTTGTGCAGAGCCTGCTTCGACGGCGACTATCCCATACCTGGCGTCGCGACCAAGTTCGCCCTGGAGAACGCGATCGCGGACGCGGTGGCGGGGGAGAGGTAGGCGTGGCCGAGGGGGTTGGTCCCTCCTACGAGAAGGCGGGCGTCTCCATAGAGAGAGCAGGCCGGGCCGCGGAGATGATGCGCGTTGCCGTCGAAGGAACGCACGGATCAGAGGTACTCCCGTACAGTGGCGGTTTTGCTGGTCTTTTCTCCCTCTCGTCCTCGTATGCAGACCCGGTTCTCGCCTCGAGCATAGACGGCGTCGGTACCAAGGTGCTGGTCGCGAAAGAGCTGGGGCGCTACGGGTCGATAGGTATGGATATCGTCAACCATTGCGCAAACGACGTCCTCGCCACAGGGGCGAGGCCGCTCCTCTTTCTCGACTACGTCGCTAGCGGGAGGCTCAACCCTGGGTACGTCGCCGAGGTTGTTCGGGGGGCGGCGGAGGCGTGCCGCTCTTTGGGGATCGCGCTGGTGGGCGGCGAGACAGCGGAGATGCCGGGGCTCTACGGCGAGGGCGATTTCGACGTGGTCGGGGTGTGCGTGGGGGCTTGCGAGAGGAGGGAGGTCGTGACCGGCGAGGGGGTGGAGGTCGGGGACGCTGTGATCGGGCTGCCGTCGAGCGGGCTGCACACGAACGGCTACACACTCGCCCGCATGATACTCGAAGACGCAGGCATCTCGTACGAGGAGACGCCGGAGGGCTTCGAACGTGCGATCGGGGAGGAATATCTTGTGCCGCACCGGGCCTACGTGCGGGGGGTCCTCACCCTCCGGGAGGCGGTCGAGGTGCGCGGGATGGCCCACATTACGGGTGGTGGCCTCCCCGGTAACCTGCCGCGCGCCCTTGGGGGCTTGGGGGCTCGCCTCTATCCTTCAACCTGGGAGGAGACACGGGTTTTCGGCTTTATACGCGCTGTGGGCGGTATCGCGGAGGAGGAGATGCAGGGGGTCTTCAACCTCGGGGTGGGCTTCTGCGTCGTGGTGCCGAGTGGCGAGTCGGAGAGGGCGCTGGAGGTGCTGCGGGGCGCGGGGTGCGACGCGCGCCGTGTCGGGGAGGTCGTGGCGGAGCCGGGGGTAGAATTTGTCACCTGAACCGCTGCCGGAAGGATCGCGTTTTGCTGTGCTCGCCTCTGGGTCGGGGACAAACCTGCAGGCACTTCTTGACGCCTACCCGCGGGAGCTCGTGGTGGCGGCCGGCGACAGGGAGGAGGCGTTTGCGTTCGAGCGGGCGCGGCGGGCAGGGGTGCCGGTCGAGTACGGGGACCCGCAAGGCTTCACGTCGCGGAAGGCGTTTGATCTCGAGCTGGCCGACAAGATCGCTCGGTACGATGTGGGGCTCGTGGTGGGCGCGGGGTACATGCGGATACTCACGCCCGCCTTTTTGGAGCGGTTCCCGGCGGTGATCAACGTGCATCCCTCGCTCCTGCCGGAGTTCAAGGGACTTCACGCCGTGAAGAGGACCCTGGAGGCCGGTGTCGAGAGGACGGGGGTGACGGTACACTTTATGGTCGAGGAGGTGGACGCGGGGCCGACGATCTCGCAAAGAGAGGTGCCCGTTCTGGCGGACGATACGGAGGATACGTTGCTAGAGCGTCTGCACCCGGTCGAGCACGAACTGCTCGTTAAGGCTGTTGCGGACTACTTTTGGGGAAGGGTGAAAGTATGAAGCGCCGGGCGCTCATCTCGGTCTCGAATAAGAACGGGGTGGCGGAGTTCGCGAGAGAACTTTACGAGATAGGGTTCGAGATCATCTCGACCGGCGGGACGGCCAGGACGCTAGCAGAGGCCCAGATCCCCGTCGTCCCCGTCTCTAAGGTCACCGGCGCCCCGGAGATGCTGGGGGGCAGGGTGAAGACGCTCCATCCAAAGATACACGGCGGGATACTGGCCGACCTCGAAGACCCGGCCCAGGTCGTGGAGCTCGTGGATCACGATATTGGGCCGATAGATCTCGTCTGCGTAAACCTGTACCCGTTTGAGGAGACCGTGGCGGATGGTGCCTCAGAGAAGGAGGCCATAGAGCAGATAGACATAGGCGGCCCCGCGATGCTCCGGGCGGCGGCGAAGAACTTCCGCTCGGTCGTGGTTGTCCCCTCACCCTCCTTTTACAAAGAGGTTGCCTCGGAACTTGAGCTCGGCGAGGTCGCCCTCGAAACGAGGAGGCGCCTCGCCCTCGAAACCTTTCGCAGGACCGCCGGGTATGACGAAGCCATCGCCCGGTGGCTCACCGAGCGGACCGAGGTGGAGAGCCCAGAGGGGGACACCACCGAAGAAGCCGCCCCAGGCGACCAACGCTTTCCGGAGGTTCTGACGATACGCTACGAGCGTGAGCTCTCGCTGCGTTACGGTGAGAACCCGCACCAGCAGGCGGCCTACTACGCCGGAAGCGGAGAGGAGCATTTGCTCTCCGGGGTGGAGCGGCTGCAGGGACGGGAGCTCTCCTTCAACAACCTCTACGACATAGACGCCGCGCGGACGATCCTCGCCGATCTCTCCGAAGGGGGTGGGCCGGCGGCGGTCATCGTCAAGCATGCCAACCCTTGCGGAGCTGCGGTCGCTGGAGATCTAGACGAAGCGTATAGAAAGGCCTTCGCCTCCGACCCGACCTCCGCCTTCGGCGGCATCGTTGCGCTCAGCGGGATCGTAAACCGGGAGCTCGCAGCGGAGATCTCGAAAATCTTTACGGAGGTCCTCGTAGCTCCGGACTTCGACACGAGGGCGCGTGAGATCTTCTCGGCGAAGCCGAACATGATTCTCCTTAGAGCCGGCGCTCTGACCCGTCCCGACCTCTCTGCTAAGCACGTTACCGGGGGGCTTCTGCTCCAGCAGACCGACCGCGTCGAGGACGACTCTGGGTACGAGCTAGTAACGAGCAGGCAACCGCCGGCGGCAGAGCTCTCCGA
>JALZFP010000121.1 GCA_030861485.1 Actinomycetota bacterium
GCATGATCTTTTTGGCAAAGATCTTCGAACCCTCGATGCGCGCCGCGCCGCGCGAGGGACCAAAGATCTTCAAACCAGCCTCCCAGAAAGCCTCAGCGATCCCGCCGACGAGCGGCGCCTCAGGACCTACAATGGTGAGGTCTATGTCGACCGTTCTGGCGAAGTTACGCAATGAGATCAAGTCATCCACGGGGATGTCCACGAGCTCGGCCACGGAGGCCATACCTGGGTTGCCGGGGGCGGCGAAGATCTCCTCCGCCTGCTGGCTTCGCGAGAGAGCCTCGACCAGCGCGTGCTCGCGCCCACCACTCCCTACGACGAGCAGGCGCATAATTCTAGGTCTCCTCTCAGGCCTTTACCTTCGCGACTATCGCCTGATCCCGCTCGGGACCGACGCTGATCATGCGCAAGGGCGCCCCTATCTCTTCTTCGACGAAGGAGACGAACGTCCGGGCCTCCTCGGGTAGCTCCTCCCTACTCCGGCACCCGGTTACGTCCACGCCCCAGCCGGGGAACGACTCGTAGATCGGACGGGCGTGGTGCAGATCAGTCTGGTGCATGGGGAAGTCGTCAATCCTCTCACCGCCGAGCTCGTACCCCACGCATACCTTCACCTCCTCTACCGCCGAGAGTACGTCAAGCATTGTGAGGGCGAGCCCATTGATCCCGTTCACCGAGGCCGAGAACCTCACCGCCACGAGGTCGAGCCACCCACACCGCCGTGGACGTCCCGTGGTGGCCCCGTACTCGTCCCCGACCCGCCTTAAAGTCTCTCCCGTCTCGTCGAAGAGCTCCGTAGGCATCGGCCCGTCCCCCACCCTGGTCGTATAAGCCTTCGTTACCCCTATCACCTCTCCCAAAAGGGTAGGCGGTATCCCCGCCCCGATGCAAGCCCCGCCCGCTGAGGGGTTCGAAGAGGTGACAAATGGATAAGTGCCAAAGTCATTGTCCAGAAGCGTAGCCTGCGCCCCCTCCAAGAGTACGGGCTCTCCCCGGCTGAGGGCGCCCCGCAAGAGGGCCCCGGTGTCCGCAACCATCGGTTCCAGAAGCTCGCGAAAGGAGAGGATGTAGGAGGCGAGCTCGTCCGGGTCGTAGGGCTCCTCGCCGTAGACGTTGGTGATCGCGGAGTTCTTCTCGCGCAGGGCGGCCTTTAGTTTCTGACGCAGTATCCCCTCGTCGAAGACGTCCTGGGTCCTGATGCCGACGCGTGCGATCTTGTCCTCGTAGGTGGGCCCGATACCGCGGTTGGTCGTGCCGATCTTTGCTTTTCCGAGAGCCTTCTCGCGGTACCCGTCAAGCTGGATGTGGTACGGCAATATGAGGTGCGCCCGCCCGTCCACCTTCAGACGACCCTTGACCTCGATCCCGCGCCCCTCCAGCATCGAGACCTCTTTGGTCAGAACTTCGGGGTTCACCACGACCCCGTTGCCGATAGTGCACGTAACATCCTCGCGCACGATTCCGGAGGGGATCAGGTGCACCACGAACTCCTCCTTGCCGACCCGGATCGTATGCCCCGCGTTGTTACCCCCGGAGTAGCGGGCCACGTACTTGGCATCCGCCGCCAAAGCGTCGCAGACCCGCCCCTTGCCCTCGTCACCCCATGCCAGGCCGAGAACGACCGTCGCGCTCACGCGATCACCTCAGAGATTTTGCGTTCGGGTAAGGGGAATCGGTGAAGAGCGCTTGCGATGCGTTGTGTAGCCTCGCGTCCTTGCAGCACTATCGCAATGTAGCATAGAAAGATGGTTTTTTGAATGGAGGTTAAACGCGCCCGGGCGAGCACCCTTGGAGAACGCTGCGGGGCGAGAGCTTTGTAGCGTTCTAAGGTTCCCTGCTGAAGCGGCTGAATAGGAAGTCCAGGATCACGAACCCGCCAAAGAAGAAGGCAGCGATGACGGCGAAGAACCCTATGATGCCCAGCAAAAGATAGAGAGTCTCCAAAACCTTCCGGCCTTTCGTGTGTCAGTTGCTCGCGGGGCCGCCTCTAGACCCCGAAAAAGTCGGGACGGCCGGATTCGAACCGGCGACCACTCGGCCCCCAGCCGAGTGCGCTACCTGACTGCGCCACGTCCCGACGCTCGCACCCTCGCGATCGCCAAGATAATACCAGACGAGCCTC
>JALZFP010000131.1 GCA_030861485.1 Actinomycetota bacterium
CCGGTTTAGCGCAGCAGATGGGCTCGGAGCTGCACGCCGTTTACGTGCGTCCCAGGATAGCTCCCCATCGCCCTGGCTACTACGTGGGTCCGGAGGTGGTGGAGCAGGCGGGGCGAAAAGAACGGGAGGGGCTTGAGCAGGAGGCTCAGAGACTACTGGACCTCCAGGCGGAGGAAGTCAGGGGGGCTGGGGGCAACGTGGCACGGGCTCACCTCAGGGTAGGAACGCCGGATGAAGAGATCGTTAAATTGGCCGAAGAGCTGGGGGTTGGCTTAATAGTGATGGGTAGCCGGGGCCAGGGAGGAGTGAGGAGAGCCCTCTTAGGAAGCGTCTCGGACTCGGTCGTGCGGCACGCCCACTGCCCGGTTCTCGTGGTTCGCCAAGACCAGCGATGAACGGAAAGAGGGTTAAGGGTCTCCTAGCGGCGTGGTTAGTCGGCAAGGTAGTGTTGCTTCCCATCACTCCCCGGCAGCGTCCCTTGCTGTGGCTCTTTGAACACTCCGAAGGAGGCTCCTTGGTCAAGCGGCAGAACTTTCTACCCGAGATGAGGCTGCGCCGGCTCGTCTACTTCCGAGCGGATCTTCCGAATCCTCGAAGGCCAACGATAGCGGGTTCGCCACGCGCTTTGCCTGGTCGTCAGCCTCTACGGCGCTTATGCCACCTTCGAGATCTGTGTTATGCGCGTGACCGCTGTGGATCAAATCGTCCGCCCAAGCGAGGACGACCGTTTCCCTTAAGCTCGTTCGCCGGAGCCGGGCCCCGCCGACGCCCTGGTCGCGGCGCCCTCTTCCCCGGTGTTCCCATTCTGGTCTTCTTCTCCTGAGCGCAGGTACTTGAGCATCCCGCCGGCCAGAAGAACCTCGCGCTCGCGCGGGAGGAGCCGGGCTTCGAGCCTCACCTCTTCGCCCGACTCGCTCTTCGCCGCGAGTTCGGTTCCTCCGGATTCGACGGCCTCGCGGGCGCCTTCGATCTTCCACTTGTCTCCCTGCTGCGCCTTGTCGTAATCGTCCTCGTCGGCGAAGGTGAGAGGCAGGATACCCTGGCCGATCAGGTTCTGGCGGTGGATGCGAGCGAAGCTTTTCGCGACGACGGCGAGGACGCCGAGGTGAAGGGGCGAGAGAGCCGCGTGCTCGCGGCTCGATCCCTGCCCGTAATTGTGGCCGCCGACGATAAACCCGCCGCCCCACTCAAGGGCTCGGTCGTGGAACCCGGAGTCTTGACGGCGGAACATGTACTTCGCACACTCCGGGATGTTCGACCACAGGCTCATCCCCAACGCGCCGTCCGGAGCCATGTCGCCGGTCGAGACGTCGTCCTCGACCACGATTAGCACGCGGCCCTCCAGAGTCTTTGCCAGCGGTTCACCTTCGGGCGGGGGTACGATGTTAGGGCCGCGCACGACCTCGACGCTCTGCGCCTCATCGGGCGGTGGGGGGGCCAGGATCTGGCGGTCGTCCATCCCCGGGTCGGCCGACGCAGGGGTTATCTCCGGCGGATCGCCCAGGGTACGCGGGTCTGAGATCTCGCCCTTCAGCGCCGTGGCAGCGGCCGTCGCAGGCGAGCAGAGGTAGACCTCGTCACCCGCCGTTCCGCTCCTGCCGGGAAAGTTTCGGTTGAAGGTCCTGACCGAAGGCTCACCCGCGGACGGCGCCTGGCCGACGCCGATGCAGGGACCACACACCGGTTCGAGCATCCTGGCCCCGGCGGCGACGAGGTCACGGTAGACCCCACCCCTGGAGATGGTGTCGAGAATCTGGCGCGAGCCCGGCGTCACCGTCATCTCTATGGAGGGGTGAACGATGGCGTTCTTCAAAACGCCCCCAACGGTGGCTAGGTCCTCGTAGGAGGAGTTCACGGAGGAGCCCACGCACACCTGTACGGTCCTCGTGCCCGCCACCTCGCTCACCGGCACGACGTTGCCCGGAGAGTGTGGTTTGGCGATCAGGGGTTCTAACTCCGAGAGGTCCACAATCTCGGTCTCGTCATAAGGAGCGCCCTCGTCGGCAGAGAGCTCCGCGAAGTCGTCCTCGCGGCCTTGGGTCTCGAGCCACTCACGGACCCGCTCATCAGAAGGAAAAACGGCGGCGGTCGCGCCGAGTTCGGTGATCATATTGCAGATCGTGCCCCTCTCGGTCACTGAAAGGGCCGCAACGCCCTCCCCCACGAACTCGAAGACCCTTCCCGATCCGCCACGCACCCCGTAGCGTCGCAAGAGCTCTAAGATTATGTCCTTCGACTGCACCCAGTCGGGCAGCTCCCCGCGCAGCTCAAGGCCGACGACCTTGGGACACTCCAAGGTGAAGCCGTATCCGGCCATGGCGACGGCCACGTCGAGCCCTCCTGCGCCTACGGCAAACATCCCGGCAGCGCCGCCCATCGTGGAGTGCGAGTCGGCGCCGACCAGGATTTCGCCGGGTTTGGCGAACCGTTCCAGGTGGACGTAGTGCGAGATGCCGTTGCCGGGCCGCGAGTAGTGGATGCCGTAGCGTGCTGAAAACGTCTGCAGGTAACGGTGCTCGTCCATGTTCTTGTCATCTATCTGCAGCACGTTGTGGTCCACGTACATGACCGCTAGGGGCACGTCGACGTGGTCGGCCCCTAGCTCCTCGAACTGCAGGGCGGTCATGGACCCGGTCGCGTCTTCTATGAGGATCTGGTCGACGGCCAGATCTATCTCCTTACCGGGGACAAGTTCTCCCGCCGACAGATGACCGGAAAACAGTTTCTGGACGAGGTTCTGCGGCTCAGCCATGCTTTTCCCCTTCTCCGTAAGCGAGCAGGAACATTATAGAGGGTGCCGCTGTAAAGAACGCTGCGCCTGGCGTACCATTCTGCCCGTGGACCCGGCACTCGACATCGAAACGAGACGACTCTACCTGTCAGCTGCATTGACCACGCGGGTCCTTCGGCACATCGGTGGACGCGTCGCTGCCGATAGCGATGCCAGGCAGCTCCTGGCCCTAGCCCGAGATCTCAGCGCCCAGACGGAGCGTTTCGAACACGCCCACCACCTCTACTTCGAGCCGCCCTATCCCGGCGTCACGGCCGGCGTACAGTACGTCGGCGGCGGTCTCCGGCTCCTGCTCGCTTGCTGCGCTTCCAACCGCGATGGGGGGTCGCTCGGCGTAGTCTTTACGACCGTCATACCCGCTCGGCCTCCCCAAGTCTCGGTCGCACCGGTCCGTACGCCCATCCCAGAAGGCTGGCGGATGCCGGAAGAGCTGATCCCGAGGCCCTAACTATCAAGAAGAGCGGGTTAGGGTATAGAAGCATTCGCCGGGTGCGCGGAGTCAGAAAGTCCAAATCGACCCGTGAGGCGATCCTTTCCCAAAACCGAGCTATTGCCAAGTTTAACTTGGAATTATGTTGGGTGAGGAGGACCCAGAACTCGATCCCGTTGTGATTTTCGTCGTTCCGAACCGACGGCAACCCGCCGATGTTCTGCATCGCCATTGGTCCCAGCCGGATGGCGACGCTGAGAAAGACACCTTGAGAAACGTTGCGGAGACGGGTGCATTCGTCCTTGACATCGGCTCTTTGTAACTCTCGAATACGATGCACAAGTCCTCCAATAACCATTCGCCCGAGGCCGACGAGTTCGAGAGAATAGATCCCCGCTGGGCACCGGCCG
>JALZFP010000162.1 GCA_030861485.1 Actinomycetota bacterium
AGCGAGGGCATCCGTCAAGGCGCTGCTCTCATCGCTGCCGACCGCAATTCTCATAGATCGCTCTCCGTTAATCGCCGTTTCATCTTCTGCTCTCTAAAGTATTCTATCTAACGGGCGGTTCTATCTAATGGGCGGCCATTCTCGAAAACAAAGATGGCCTCAAGGGTCCGGGGGTAGCCCTACTGGTTATGCTCTACTGATTGTGGCTGTGGCTCTCCCGGCGCGGGCCCGCACAGGTAGGAGTCTCGCTCCGGAGTTGATTCGCTCCGTACAGAGGCAGGGCCCCGGATAATGAGGGCGACAAACTGATGATTCTTGCTGCGGAGCGTCTGCTACTGCGCGGGTTCGAAGAGCAGGACTGGCGGGCTGTACTCTTGCTTGCCGTCCCCACCCCCGGATCGGGCCCCACTTCTCGGGCAGTTTACCGGCGACGCTCGGTCACCGGCAACGGCGAGGTGCCGCTGTTGTTGACGCGGGTTGTGGCGGTGGTTATATTGCAAAGTGATTTCCGCTAGGGGTGAGGGATGGGAATAAAGGTCACCTAGAAGGCCGGGGGGCTGCACGCCGCGCGCGGGGCGTTGCGCGCTCCGGCCTTTTTGTGGAAGTGGGTAGTAGATACCGGCTGAGGAGGACAGAACGGGGGAGCTGGTCATCCGGCTGCGGGGGGTTTGAAAAAATTCTCCGGTGCCAAGGCGGTGGATGGGGTGGATCTCGAGGTCCTACCCGGCGAGGTCCGGGTGATGGCCGGAGAGAATGGGGCCGGCGAGTACACCTCGATAAAGATCTTCTTGCAAGTTGAGCGTCCCACGGAGGGGGAGGTCGGGATCCCCGGCGAGAGGGTGACTTTTTATGGTCCCGGTTACGCTCAATCTTCAGGGATGGCAATAATCTAGCAGGAGTTCGCCCTTCCCCGGAGCGGGACGTCGGGCGATACAGCCTCGCAGCCGGTCTGGATCGGCGACATCTGGGTCTCCACTTTGAGCCCCCGCCGATAAACTGACGAAAAGCCGACTCGAAGATTGAGAAGCAGCGCGGCTACCACTCCGCCACGGTTCCATCTTCGTTGTGCCACACAGGATTTCTCCAGTCGTGGCCGGTCTTCGCCGCCTCCCGAACCTTTTCTTCGTCTATCTCGATCCCCAGGCCCGGTCCTACGGGGACCGCTACGTAGCCTCTCTCATAGGCGAAGACGGCCGGGTCTTTAAGGTAGTCCAGGAGGTCACTCCCCTCGTTGTAGTGAATGCCCAAGGACTGCTCCTGGATGATAGCGTTGGGAGTGCAGGCGTCGAGCTGCAGGGAGGCGGCGAGGGCGATAGGACCTAGGGGGCAGTGCGGGGCGACCGCGACGTCGAAGGCCTCGGCCATCGCGGAGATCTTGCGTGTCTCCAGGATGCCTCCGGCGTGCGAGAGGTCGGGTTGCACGACGTCTACATAGCCGCTCGTTAGGACGCCCTTGAAGCCCCAGCGGGTGTACAGCCTTTCGCCCAATGCTATGGGGGTGGTGGTGTGGCGGGCTATCTCGCGCAGGGCTTCGGTGTTCTCCGGCAGGACCGGCTCCTCGATAAACAGTGGTTTATAGGGATCCAACTCGCGCGCGAGGGCCTTCGCCATGCCCTTGTGTACTCGCCCGTGGAAGTCTACAGCTATGTCCAGGCTAGGCCCACCTGCCTCACGCACAGCCGCGAGCCGTTCGACAGCCGCGTCGAGCTTGGCGTGGGAGTCTATGTAGTTCAGTTCCTCGGTCGCGTTCATCTTAACGGCGGTAAACCCTGCTTCCGTTTGCGCTCTGACGGCCTCCGCCGCGTCGGCCGGCCTGTCGCCCCCGATCCAGTTGTAGACCCGGATCTTCTCGCGGGCCGCCCCTCCCAGAAGCTCGTAGACGGGGACGTCGAGAGCCTTGCCTTTGATGTCCCAGAGGGCCTGCTCGATCCCGGAAAGCGCGCTGGTCAGGACCGGCCCTCCACGGTAGAAGCCGCCGCGGTAGAGCACCTGGAAGTGGTCCTCGATCCTGAACGGATCTTTCCCGATAAGGTACTCGGACATCTCCCTTACCGCCGCCCGCGCGGTCTCCGCCCGCCCCTCGACAATGGGCTCGCCCCAGCCCGAGATTCCTGCATCGGTTGAAATTCTCAGAAACAGCCAACGCGGCGGCACCTTGAACAGCTCCAGGGAGGATATCTTCACCGTTCTTCGCCCCGGCTTGGGAACGCGTCCATAAAGCTCCTTTCTCGGGCTCCCCGCGCGTAATGGTGCCCTAGATGCTAGGGTAGCCGCAAGGTACTGCGGAAACGGCTGCGGAGCATGAAGGTGCGGCCCGGCCGGTGACGTTACACTACCGATAGTGGCGTCTGCTTGCGGCGCCGTCGTGCGGGGTAGAACGAGGTTCGGTATGAGAGCGACAGTCGAAGTGATCACTGCCGGCGAGACGATGGTCCTCGGGACCCCGACTCAACAGGGCCGCCTCCGGCACGCCCCGAGCCTGGAGCTGAAGATCGGCGGGGCCGAATCGAATCTGGCCATCGCCCTCTCCCGCCTCGGCGTCTCCGCAGGTTGGGTGAGTTGCCTGGGGGACGATGAGCCTGGTCAGCTTGTACTGGACCGTATCCGGGGGGAAGGGGTGGACGTCTCGCAGGTGCGGAGGCTGGAGGGATACCCGACCGGGCTGTACCTGCGTGAGAGGCTCGCCACGGGGGGACAGGTCTACTACTACCGCCAGGGCTCCGCAGCCTCCACGATGGGTCCCGACGCCTTCGACCCAGAGTATCTCGAAGGGGCGCGTTTCGTGCACCTGACCGGCATCACCCCCGCCCTCTCTGACGAATGCCGCGTCTTCACCTCGTGGGCGGTGCGAGAGGCCCGCCGGGCCGGGGTACGGGTAAGCTTCGACGTCAACTACCGCTCGAAGCTCTGGTCACCGGAGAGCGCGAAGGGTTTCGCGGAGGAGTTGCTGCCCGAGGTGGATCTGCTCTTCGTCGGCGATGAGGAGGCCCGGGCACTCTGGAAGAGGGACGATAAAGGGTTTATCCGGGAGCTGGCGGAGAAGGGACCGCAGGAGGTGGTGCTCAAACGTGGGGGCGATGGGAGCATGGTCCTGTTCGAGGACGCGGTCCTCGAACAGCCCAACTTCGACGTCCCCGAGGTGGACCCCGTCGGGGCGGGCGACGCCTTTAACGCAGGGTACCTCGCCGGCCACCTGTGGGAGTGGGGGCCGGAGGAGCGTCTGCGCCTCGCCAACGCGATGGGCGCCATGAGCGTCGCAACCCTGGGGGACTACGAGGGTCTGCCGGATGAGAAAGAGCTGCGGAACTTTTTGGAAGGCAAGGAGGCGTTGGGGAGATGAGCGGAAGGATAAGGAAAAAACCGAAGGAGAGACGAGAGTGCAGAAGATAGAAGGCGTTTACGTGGCGAACGTGACGCCGTTTAGGGAAGACTCCCTCGAAGTAGACGTCGACGCTTATCTCGCGCATGCGGCCTGGTTGGGCGAGAAAGGGGTACGGGGGCTCATACCCTTTGGTACCAACGGTGAGGGGCCCTCGGTGGCGCTGCGAGAGAAGCTGACGGTGTTGAAGGCGCTCTTTGAGAGGGAGTTGCCCGTCCAGATCATACCCTCCGTCATGCAGGGTAACCTCCCCGACACTTTAGAGGTGCTCCGTGCTCTGGAGGACTATCCTTTAAGCGCTGTGCTGGTCCTGCCGCCCTACTACTTCAAGCCAGCTACCGCCGAGGGCCTGAAGCGTTTCTTCGAGCCGGTGCTCGAAGAGAGCCGTCACCCCGTGATCATCTACCACATCCCCAAGTATGCCGTACCCGTCCCCGAGGAGGTGGTCACGGACCTGCCGGTCTGGGGCGCCAAGGACTCCAGTGGGGAATCTAAGTACACCGAGGCTCTGCTGAGGGCGGGCAAGGGCGTGCTCCTCGGGACCGAGGATGATCTCTGGCAGAAGCTGAACCTCGGGGCGCAGGGTGTGATCTCGGCTCTAGCCAACTTCATCCCCGAGGAGATCGTGGAGATGCACCGGAAGGTAGAGGCGGGCGACGAGGCTGGCGGCAGAGCCCTCTCCGGGACGCTACAGGAGGCTCGGGCGATGACCAAGGAGTATGCCTCCGCCGCGGTCTTAAAGAAGCTCGCCGAGGCCCGGCACGGGACTCCTATGGGGACTGTGCGTCCGCCCTTCGTGCCGGCGCCCGCGGACTACGACCCGGGGCCGGCCCTGGCGGCCTCCCCTTCGGCGGTCGACTCCGAGTAGGGGTCTGAGCTGACGTTTTCGAGATCTATTGAGCCTCGCCACCATGCCCTCGTCTTCGCCGGAGCGAGGCTTGCCCGCTCGAGCTGAGAAACGGGTCGAATGCGGCGTGAGGCGTCACCATTTTCAGCGGCGATGTTCCTTCGGGTTTGCTAGACTTTGCCTGGCGAGAGGTATGTCGCGGGGTTCTTCGGGGGCCCCTTGCCGGACCACAATGCCGGGCCCGGTAACAGGGTGAAAGGGTTTATATGGACGTAGCTGTACGCAAGATGACGCTGGAGCGGCTCGGGTTGGTGCGTTACGGGGCGGTGCACGAGAACCTGCCCCCCGCGCGGCTCGTGGAGGCGTCTGTCCGGCGCCGGGAGGGGAGGCTGGCCGGGAACGGGGCGTTGGTCGCCAAGACCGGCAAACGCACAGGCCGTTCGCCCAAGGACCGCTTTGTAGTAGAGGACGACGTCACGCGCGAGCGGGTGGACTGGGGCGCGATCAACAAGCCTTTCTCGTCGCAGGCCTTCGAGGCTCTCCTCGACAAGGCGATGAGCTACCTTGGCAACCTCGAGGAGTTCTACGTCGTGGACGCATACGCGGGTGCCGACCCGCGGTACCGGCTGA
>JALZFP010000247.1 GCA_030861485.1 Actinomycetota bacterium
AGGCCGGCTGGCCACAGCAGGTCTGGCGTTCGGGGTAGACCATCTCGACGCCGAGCCTCCGCAAGATCCGTACCATGCTGACGCCTACCTCGGGATTTATAAGGTCCACGTAACACGGAACGAACAGAGCCACCCTCACCTGGCGCATCCTTTTCCTCTCCCTCGAACTGGTACAAGTATAGCAACGCCCTGTTAGACTGCGCTCAGAGGCTCGCCACGGGGGTATCGTGTGCAAACGGAGAAACCCAGATACGGAGAGATACAGGAGATCCTCAAAGAGGTAGAGCCGCCACGGGTGGCGCTCGTCGAGCAGCGGGTCGACACGCCGGCAGCTCCCAAAGAGATCGGAGAGAGCGTTCGGGAGGCTCTACGTTCGGTGCAGCTTCCCTCCGGTTCGGTCGCCATAGGGGTAGGGAGCCGGGGAGTGGGCGGAATCGGGCCCGTCGTCGCGGCCCTCGTCGGCGCTCTGAAGGAGGCGGGCGCCGAGCCCTTCGTCGTGCCTGCGATGGGGAGCCACGGGGCCTCGACCGCTGAGGGGCAGGCAGAGGTGCTAAGGCACCTAGGCGTGAGCAAGGAGGGGGTCGGATGCCCCGTTCGGGCCACGATGGAGACGGTCCTGCTCGGGGAGACACCCTCCGGGGTCGAGGTCTTTATGGACAAGAACGCCTACGAGGCGGACGCGGTGATCTTGGCGAACAGGGTTAAGCCGCACACCGCCTTCCGCGGACGGGTAGAGAGCGGCCCGACGAAGATGCTCGCCATAGGCCTGGGCAAGCAGAAGGGCGCCCACTCGGTTCACTCGGCGGGCTGGGAGAACATCCATCGCACCATCCCCGAGGCCGCCCGGGTGGCCGTGGAGAGCGGCAAAGTCGCCTTCGGGCTCGCCGTTCTCGAGAACCCGGACGAGGAGCCCTACAAGGTGGTCGCCATCCCGGCCAGAGAGCTGGAGGAAGGCGAGGCGCCGCTGCTGAAGGAGGCTAAGGAGAACCTCTTACGGCTCCCCTTTGACGCGTTAGACGTACTGGTGGTAGACGAGATCGGGAAGAACATCAGCGGCGACGGCGCGGACCCGAACGTCACCGGCCGCTACCCCACCCCCTACGCTACTGGTGGTCCCGAGGTTGGTCGGATGGTCTTTCTGGATTTGACGGAGGAGACCGGTGGCAACGCCAACGGCGTCGGGATGGCCGACGTGGTAACCGAGCGCTTGGCGTCCAAGATGGACCGGCCCTCGACCTACCTCAACGCCCTCACCTCGACCACGCCCCAGCCCGTCAAGCTACCGATGGTCATGCCGACCGACAGGCTTGCGATAACCGCCGCCCTGGAGATGTGCGCCGGGGTCTCCCCGAAGGACGCGCGCCTTGTACGCATAAAGAACACCCGTAAGCTCCGCCGAATGCACGTCTCCGAGGCGTTGCTCTCGGAGGTCGAGAAGGATGAGAGGCTGCGCGTCGTCGAAGAGGCCCGCCCGATTCGGTTCGGGGAGGACGGGTCGGTGTATTGACCGACCCGTCCTTCTCAGGCTGATCCAGCGCCCGCTCTGCGAGCGCCAGAACTATGTCGGGTTGGCCAGGGCTCCGGGGGTCGAGGTTTCCCGCGTGGCGGCGACCTCTTCTGTGCATCTCTCCAGCACGTCCAGGGCCTCTTCCAGCTGCTCGTCGGTTATGACCAGCGGGGCTAGAAAGCGGAGGCAATTCCCCGCGACACCGGCTGAGAGGACCAACACCCCGCGCTCGGCGGCGAGCTTCAGTATCTCTCCAACCTCGCCCTTGGCGGGTTCCTTGGTGTCCCGGTCTTTGACGAACTCCACGGCGATCATCGCCCCCAGGCCTCGGACCTCCCCTATCAGGTCTACCCGTTCGGCCAGAGCCGAGAACCGCTCCCAGATCTTCTCCCCTACCTCCCTGGATCTCTGGAGAAGATGCCCGTCCTCGAACCTGTCTAGCACGGCCATCGCACTCGCCAGAGCCACCGGGTTCCCCGGATAGGTTCCTCCTAATGCTCCCTCCTGAGGCGCGTCCATCACCTCAGCCCGCCCCACGACCGCAGAGAGGGGCAATCCCGCCGCGAGAGACTTAGCCAGGATAACGAGGTCGGGCTCGACCCCTGAGTGCTCGACTCCGAACATCTTGCCGGTGCGCCCGAACCCCGCCTGGACCTCGTCGGCGATAAAGACTATCCCATGCTCCTCGCACCTCTCTTTAAGCGCCGGCAGGTAGTCGTTAGGTGGTACAACGAACCCACCCTCCCCGAGTATCGGTTCTACGATCAGGGCCGCCACATCCTCCGCAGCGATGTAGCTGGAGAAGGTCTTCTCCAACAGACCGGCGCAAGCCTCCCCGAAGGTTTCCCCTTCTCTGGGCTCTACTGGCGGCCGGTAGGGATAGGCGTAGGGGACGCGGTAGACCTCCCCGGCCAGTGGCAGCAGGCCCTGCTTGTAGGGGGTGGTCTTGCTGGTCAGCGCGAGGGCCAGCCAGGTGCGCCCATGGAAGCCTCCCTCGAAGGTAACTACCGCCTTGCGTCCCGTGTACACGCGGGACATCTTGATGGCGTTCTCCACCGCCTCCGACCCCGAGTTGAAGAACGCCGCCTTCTCGCCGCCGGGAACGCTCCCCGCCAGCCGCCCGGCCAGCTCGCTGTAAAGGGCGTAGGGCGCCACGGTGTAGTCCGTGTGCACGAAACGCTCTAGTTGCTCCCTCGCCGCCCCGACGACGTCTGGATCCGAGTGCCCCACGTTCAGCGTCCCTACACCCCCGGCAAGGTCTATAAACCGGTTACCGTCCACATCCGTGAGCAACGCGCCGTTGGCCTCCCGGATCGCCGCGGGGAAGCCTA
>JALZFP010000267.1 GCA_030861485.1 Actinomycetota bacterium
TTTACCCGGGACGAGATCTCGGCGCTTATGGACGAGCTGAAGTTGGCGCGTAGGGAGAGGGACGAGTACCTGGACGACATGCGCCGCATGAAGGCCGAGCTCGAGAACTCGCGCAAGCGTCAGGAGAAGGAACGCACGCGCCTGACGCAACTGGCCTCCGAGAGACTCGTAAGGGAGCTCCTGCCCGTGCTGGACAACCTGGAACGTGCCCTGGAGGCCGAAGGAGATATCCGGGAGGGTGTTGCGGCGACGCTGGATCAGCTCATCTCCATTCTTGGGCGAGAGGGCCTGACCCCTGTCCCCTCTGACGGCGAACCCTTCGATCCTGCGGTCCATGAAGCGGTCATGAGCCAGCCTTCGGAAGAGCACGAGGAAGACACCGTTATCCAGACCTTCGAGCGTGGCTACACGCTAAGCGGCAGGCCCATACGCGCGGCCAAGGTTGTGGTCGCCAAACAGGTTTAGATGGAAACCAAAGATCTGTATAAGGTGCTTGGGGTAGGTAAGGGGGCTTCGCAGGACGAGATCCGGCGCGCCTACAGGAAGCTGGCTCGCGAGCACCACCCAGATGCCAACCGGGACGACCCGAAGGCCGAGGAGCGCTTCAAGGAGGTTCAGCATGCCTACGAAGTCCTCTCTAATCCGGAGAAAAGGCGGGAATACGACGAGGGGCCGCGCGCTTATTTCGGCGGCACCCCACGGGGCGGTACGACAGGAAGGTATGACACCAACTTCTCTGACCTGTCAGACCTGTTCGGTAACTTCGGCGACATATTCGGAGGAGCGAGTAGGGAGCGTGCGGTTACCCGCGGCGAAGACGTTACTGTAAGTGTAAACTTGAGGTTCAAGGATGCGCTGGAAGGTGTCACCACCCGGGTTGCGGCACCGGTCGAGGAGGAGTGCAGCAAGTGCCGGGGCACGGGGGCGGCCCCTGGGACGGCGCGGCGGATGTGTCCTGAGTGTTCGGGTCGGGGGATGAGGAGCCGGGATCAGGGCTTTTTCGCTTTATCACAGCCGTGCGGGCGGTGTGGGGGCGAGGGGACTATCGTCGAGAAGCCGTGCGCGGGGTGTTCGGGTAGCGGGCGACTGCGCAGAAACAAGTCGGTGACTGTGAAGATACCGGCGGGGGCCAGAGATGGGATGAAGATCCGGGTTCCCGGTAGAGGAAGCGCCGGGAAGAAAGGCGGCCCTCCGGGGGACCTGTACGTGGTGACGCGGGTGGCGGAGCACCCGGTCTTCGAGCGGCGCGGGGACGACTTCCTGATCGATGTGCCGGTAAGC
The DNA here is from genome assembly GCA_030861485.1 of Actinomycetota bacterium. Taxonomy (GTDB): domain Bacteria; phylum Actinomycetota; class Rubrobacteria; order Rubrobacterales; family Rubrobacteraceae; genus Rubrobacter_F. The sequence continues at coordinate 1,282 of JALZFP010000267.1, forward strand.
TTCGCCGAGGCGGCTCTGGGCGCGGAGATCGAGGTGCCACGGCCTGGTGGGGGAACGGTGAAACTTAGATTGCCGGCCGGTACGCAGGACGGTAAACGGCTCAAGGTACGGGGAGCCGGAGCGCCGCGGGCCAAGGGCGGCGGCGAGCCCGGTAACCTCGTGGTACAGGTCCGGGTCGTCGTGCCCAAAAAGCTGAACAAGCGGGAAAAGGAGATCCTGCAGGCTCTAGCAGAAGAGCAGGATGAGCACGTACGCGAGAGGCTCTTGCGGAAGGCGCGCGAGGCGGAGCAACGGTAAGGGTCTCGAGGAGGATTCCGGGACAGCATGCGCAAGAGGCCGGTTTTCATGATAGGTATCGCCGCTGATCTGATCGGGGTTCATCCGCAGACGCTGCGTATGTACGAGCAGAAGGGTCTCCTGCGTCCGCGCAAGAGTCTGAAGAACACGCGGCTTTATTCGCAGGAAGACGTGGAGCTCGGAAGGTACATCCAGAAACTCACTCAGGAGCTGGGAACGAACCTCGCCGGGGTAAAGAGAATACTCGATCTCGAGAAGAAGATCGAATACCTGGAGGCCGAGAACGCGAGGCAGCGCGCGGAGCTGGAGAGGCAGCGCGCGGAGCACAGCAAGGCTGTCGAAGAGGTACACCGCAGCTACAAGCGAGAGATCATGCTGCTACCGCGCGGAGAGGTCGTGCGAAGCCGGAACAATGCCTGGCGGAGGATGCGTTAATGTCCGAGGCCATGCACTGCTACCGGCACCCAAAGAGGGAGACGCGTGTCACCTGCGCCACGTGCGGTCGGCCCATCTGCACCGAGTGCATGACGCCAACTGCCGTCGGCATCAAGTGCCCCGAAGACGCTCGCCTACCCCGTGGCGCGAGGGTGGGTGTGATGAAGCCGAACCAGATCTTGAAGACCTTGCTTGCGGGAGTGGGCGTTACCGTGGTCGGTATCCCTGTTGCCTATGTGCTGCTGAGCCTAGCCGGTATCCTTACCTTCCTGCTCGCCATCGCCGCTGGTTACGGGGCGGGTACGCTGGTGTTTAGGGTCGGGGGGCGCAATGGTGGCCCGCTGGCGATAAGCACCTCGGTGGTGGCTACCCTGGCGGCTTTCTCCCCGTTCATCGCACCTTTTATCCTGGCCGGAGCGTTCCCCACCGGGCAGGTCATCCCCGCGATCATCACCGCTGTTGCCGCCGGCCTGGCAAACCGCCAACCATAACCCAGGGAGAGAAGAGAAGCGGCGGAGACTTGCTAGGACTGGCCGTGCACCAAAGGCGAACGAACCTTCCGATATGGCATCCTTCTTCTGAAAATACTCGCCCGACAGGAAGCGATGACCCCCGGCTCTGGGAGGTTTGTATTGTTCGCCGCTTAAACGCTGCAACACCCCAAACCTATCCCTGCAACCACGCTTAAACCTCAGGTTTGTGTGGGGCCAGGGGATCGGCTTCGATTGACATCTCCCATACCTAAGCCACAAATTCCATCGGCAGAGAGCGCCGAACAGGTAACTTAACCTAAAGATAAAACCAAACTTAAGTCGCAGGTAAAATTAGACCTAAGAATGAGGTTAAGCTCCAAAAAATACTTTCAGAAAGCCTAGCGTAGCCTCAAGAGCCGTGCTAGGGTTGGTAGACATGAGAGAGGACATGGAGTACATCGGCGGAGTGTTGGACGAGTTGGGGGCGGCCGTACAGGAGGCCTCCGGAGTACCGATGCGTAAGGGGCGGGCCGTGGTTGACCGGGCCGACCTGCTCGCGACGTTGGACGAGCTACGCGAGGTTTTGCCCGAGGAGTTGTCGGAGGCCGAGGCGATCCGTAGGGAGTGCGCCGCAATGGTGAGTGCTGCCGAGGAGGAGGCGCGCAGGATAATAGAGGAGGCGCACGAGCGGGCCGAAGCCCGGGTATTGGATACGGAGTTGTACCGGCGTTCGCAGCGGCGGGCGGCCGAGGCCGAGGACCGGGCGGAGCGGTACGCCCGTGAGATACGTGGCGGTTCCGAGGTCTATCGGGACCGGGTGATGGGTCAGCTCGAGGGTTGGTTTCAGGATTCGATCGTCTCAGTTGGGGAATCAAGGCAGGAGTTGGGAAGCTCTCCTGTGCGCCGCTCCCCGATGCCTACCGCCGAGCCGCCGGAGTCTACCGAGGAGAACGGTCAGGATTGGCGGGCCAGTTCGGCTTAGAGTGAACTTCGCCCGGAGAACGTTTCGGGTCCCCTC
>JALZFP010000316.1 GCA_030861485.1 Actinomycetota bacterium
TCCGGCACTACACCAACCTCTCGCGCAAGAACTGGGGTATAGACACGAACTTCTACCCTCTTGGCTCCTGCACGATGAAGCACAACCCCCGCGCCAACGAGGCCGCCGCGGCGGTTCCGGGCTTCGCGGGGCTCCATCCCCTGCAACCCGAGGAAGGGGCGCAGGGCGCTTTACAGGTCATGCGCGAGGCTCAGGGCTTCCTGTCAGAGATCTCTGGCTTCCCGGCGGTCGCGTTGCAGCCGATGGCCGGGGCGCAGGGCGAGCTGACGAGCATACTCATGATCAAGCGCTACTTCGAGGACGTGGGGGACGACGGGCGTACCACCGTGCTAGTACCTGAGAGCGCCCACGGCACCAACCCAGCGACGGCCACGATGGCGGGCTTCGGCTCGCGGGAGATCGAGACCGACGAGGACGGCTGCGTGGACGTGGACGAGCTGCGCGAGAAGGTTGACGCCTCGACGGCGGCGCTCATGATCACCAACCCTAACACCTGCGGCGTCTATGAGAAGAATATTGAGGAGATCGCCGAGATCCTGCACGAGGCCGGCGCTTTTCTGTATATGGACGGGGCGAACATGAACGCCAACGTTGGTCGGGTACGCCCCGCGGAGGCGGGGGTTGACGTGATGCACTACAACCTCCACAAGACTTTCTCAACCCCCCACGGCGGTGGCGGTCCCGGCTCCGGGGCTATCGCCTGCTCAGAAACGCTGGCCCCCTTTCGTCCCGACCCTGTGGTAGAGGAGGGTGGAGAGAGGTATCGTTTCGTGCGCCCGGAGAAGAGTATTGGGAGGGTGGCCGGCTTCCACGGTAACTTCGGGCAGGTCCTCCGCGCGTGGAACTACATAAAGATGCACGGCCCAGAGCTTAAGGAGAACACGGACATGGCCGTGCTGAACGCGAACTATATCAGGGCAAGGCTCAGGGGCACCTACCGTATCCCATTTGACGGGCTGTGCAAGCATGAGGTCATCGTCCAGCCGCCAAAGGGCAAAAAGGCGCTGGACGTCGCGAAGGGCCTCATAGACCACGGCTACCACCCGCCGACGATCTACTTCCCGCTCATCGTCAAGGAGGCCATGCTGATAGAGCCGACCGAGACGGAGTCGAAGGAGACCCTGGACGACTTTGTTGGCACGATGCTGGAGCTAGCCGAGAGCAGTCCGGAAGACCTGCAGGAGGCCCCGGTGAACGCCCCGACAAAGCGGCTCGACGAGGCCCGGGCAGCCCGCCGGTTGAAGGCGCACTGGTAGACCGGTGGCGGCAGAGGCTCTGAGACGCACCCCGCTGTACGAGGAACACAAGGCGCTGGGCGCGCGGCTCGTAGACTTCGCCGGATGGGAGATGCCGGTACAGTACGAGGGCATAAAGGCCGAGCACGAGGCGGTGCGTACGAGAGTAGGTCTCTTCGACGTCTCGCACATGGGGGAGGTCGTGTTTAAAGGGCCACAGGCGGAGGAGGCGGTCCAGCGGCTCGTGACGCGGGACGTCTCTCGCCTCGCGGTCGGACAGGCCGGATACGCGGCGGTCTGCTATGAGAGCGGGGGCACGGTTGATGACGTGCTCGTCTACCGCACACAGGATGACTTCCTCGTCGTCGTCAACGCCTCGAACCGCGAGAAGGACGTTCAGCACTTTGAGGAGAACACCGGCGACCTCGAGGTGGAGGTTGCGGACGAGTCGGACGAGTGGGCCTTGCTCGCCCTGCAGGGTCCGGAGGCCGCGGGACTCTTGCAACCCTTTGCCGGGACGGATCTCTCGTCCATCAAGTACTACCGATACGAGGTGGGGGAGGTGGGGGGGGCTTACGCCATGATCTCACGCACCGGCTACACCGGCGAGGACGGCTTCGAGCTCTTTGTACGCCCCCACGACGCGCCGACCCTCTGGCGGCGCCTCATCGAGGCCGGGGCTGCTCCGGTGGGGCTTGGGGCGCGCGACACTCTAAGGCTAGAGGCCGGGATGTGCCTCTACGGCAACGAGCTCGACGCTGAGACGACGCCGCTTGAGGCGGGTATAGGTTTCGCGGTGCACCTGGACAAGGAAGAAGAGTTTATAGGGCAAAAGGCCCTACGCCGGGAGCAGGAGGAGGGGCTGAGGAAGAGGCTCGTCGGCTTCAAAGTGCTGGGACGTGGTATCGCGCGGCACGACTATCCGGTCACGGTGGATGGGGAGGCAGTAGGGAGCGTCACCAGCGGGACCATGTCCCCGACTTTGAACGAGGCCATAGGGCTTGCGCTAGTGGCGCCGGAAGTAGAAGATAGCTTTGAGGTCGCGATACGGAGCAGGACCGTCCCGGCCCATACCGTGCCGCTACCGTTCTACAAAAGAGAGAAGAATTAGGGAGGAGACGTTGAGCGTACCCGGGGATCTCCAGTACACCAAGACCCACGAGTGGGTGAGGCGCGAGGGCGATACTGCGACCGTCGGCATCACCGAGCACGCCCAGGACGAGCTCGGTGACGTGGTGTTCATCGAGCTGCCCGAAGAAGGGGCCTCTTTCGGTGCCGGCGACGCTTTCGGTACCATCGAGTCCGTCAAGGCTGTCTCCGACCTGTACGCGCCGGTCGGTGGCGAGGTCGTCGAGGTCAACGAGGCGCTGAACGATGCCCCCGAGAAGGTCAACGAGGACCCCTACGGCGAAGGGTGGATCATACGCCTGCGGGTCTCGGGCGAGGGTAACCTGCTCTCCGCCGAGGAGTACGAGAAGGTGCTCGAAGAAGAGGAGTAAGCTACGTGCGTTCCGCCAAGTTTTCCGGGGTCTCGGACAGTATCCTCGACGCGGTGGGGGACACCCCGCTCCTGGAGATCGAGAACATCTACTGCAAGTGCGAGTTTTTGAATCCTTCGGGCTCCATCAAGGCGCGCATCGCCAAGTACATAATAGAGAGGGCCGAGGAGGAGGGCCTGATCTCGCCGGGCGACACCATCGTCGAGGCAACCACCGGCAACATGGGCAACGCCCTCTCGATGGTTGCCGCCGTGAAGGGCTACGGGATGCTCGTGGTCACGCCCGAGGGGTTTAGCGGCGAGCGTATCGCCATCTCCCAGGCGTACGGCGCCGAGGTACTCCAGGTCGGCCGTTTCCAGGCAGACGAGGCCGTCGAAAGGGCGAGGGAGATGGGAGAGAGGGCCGGCTACTTTTTCCCGGCGCAGTTCGAGTCGGAGTGGAACGTGGAGGAGAACCGTACCATCCTGGGACCCGAGATCCTGGCCCAACTCCCCGAGGGCGCCGTCCCGGATGCGGTTGTAGCTGGTGTAGGTACGGGCGGCACGTTGCTCGGCGTCGGCCAGGCCTTCCGCGACCTCAACCCAGACGTCAAGCTCTTCGCGATGGAACCCTCCGAGTCGGCGACCATACTGTGCGGTGAGGTGGGGGACCACCTGATCGAGGGCATCGCCGACGGCTTCGTCCCCGGCATCTTCGAGCGCCACGGACGCCTGGTGAGCGAGACCCTCACCGTAGACTCCGAGGAGGCCGTCGAGGCCATGCGCGGGCTGGCTCGACAGTACGGCCTCTTTGTCGGACCGAGCAGCGGGGCGAACCTGCTCGCCGCGAGGAAGGTCAAAGAAGCGTTCCCCGACCTGCGCACGGTGGTCACGTTCTTCTGCGACGAGGGGGAGAAGTACATCCAGGAGCACTTCGCGAAGACCGGCGAGGTGCGCGTGAACGCCGAGAAATTCGCCTGAACCTCCAGCCCCCGCATCTGAACCTATAAACCCAAAGCGGGCGAGCTTAAT
>JALZFP010000302.1 GCA_030861485.1 Actinomycetota bacterium
ACGGCGCGTGTGAAGCGCTCGCCGGGGCTCTGGACGTAGCGGTCGCAGGGGTACTGGGCGATCCGTTCCGCAGCGGTAGCATTCCAGTGCCGAACAGGATCCCTCGCCCTGCCAAAGAGGTGTCGCGCACGAGACGAACCGCTGCTTCGCACGTCGCTTCGCTGTTCGGGCGTCACGGCTTCCCGGTTCCTCGCAGTCCGGCCAGCTTCTCGGGGTTGGCTACCAAGTGTATGGTCCGCACCAAACCTCCGGCCACGTCGAGAACGAGCGCCGAGATCGGCCTGCCTCCGGCGGAGACCACGACGCCAGGTCCGTCGTTGATGTGCGCCAGGTGAACGCGCACATCCAGCGACGGTTCGGCCTCGACGGAGCGCAGGAACCGGGCCGTCCGCTCCTCAGTCGCGACCGCGATCAAGAACCGGGCCACCTTCTCTGCCCCCCTGACGGGGCGACGGGGCGCGAGCGCACGGCCGCCACCGTCGGCAACCAGGGTAACCCCGGGCGCAAGCACCCGCATCAGGGTCTCCAGGTCCCCGCTGCTGGTGGCTTCCAGGAACCGCTCGGTCACCCGTCGCCGGGTAGCCTGGTCGGATTCGAATCGGGGCTTGCGTTCCTGGACATGATCGCGGGCGCGGCGGGCGAGCTGGCGGACCGCTTCCTCCTTGCGATCGAGTATCTCCGCGATCTCGGCATAACGCATCCCAAACGCCTCGCGCAGCACGAAAACCGCGCGCTCGAGCGGCGAGAGTGTCTCCAGCACCACGAGCATCGCCATAGAGATAGACTCGGCGAGCGCAACGTCCTCGGCGACGTCAGGAGCTGTGAGCACGGGCTCAGGTAGCCAGGGGCCTATGTAGGACTCGCGGCGGGCTTGCTCGCGGCGCAAGCGGTCGATGGCGAGGTGAGTGATGACACGCACGAGGAAAGCCCTGGGGTTGGCGATCCCGGTCGGGTCTACCCCCGACCAGCGCAGCCAGGCCTCTTGCACCGCGTCCTCCGCGTCGGCAACGCTACCGAGAATTCGGTAGGCCACCGAGAACAGGAGGTCGCGGTGCTCGTTGAACACGCGCTTGGTGTCAGGCCCGAGCTCACTCGTTGCGCCATCGTTCACTTTAACTCCCAGTCGATCGGGCACGCTACTCCGGTACTCTACCTCCAAGACGCACCACTCCTTCAATCCGTGACATCGTCTCTCGCGGTCACTGATCGAAAGTTCAGCGTTAATCCGTGGGCAAGTCAGCAGGCGCGGAACTTACCGCGACGAACTCGAAAACCGGCGCCTTCGGGTGTTCCGCAGACAGCTTCACGAGCGATTCGGCCGTCGCGCGTACGCCCTATTCGCACGAGGCTCCTCGTCCCAAACGGCAGCGATCTCCGTTCCCGGATGCGCCTCAGCCTCCCTCGCGTAGTCCTGAGCATGCACATGCCAGACGCTCAGTATCGCTACCCGAAACATCGACGAACCTCCTCAACCTGATCTCTTTTGCGGGTCGGTTCCCTTAGGCCTCCTACCACCGCAGTTTCCCTTCTTGCTCTTAGCTGCACTAGATGGTCGAATTATGCCGTGCCGGGGGCCGCTTCGGCCCTCTTCTATAACCTCTGGTGCCCCGAGTTTTGAGAAGATCCCCTCGACACTGGTAAAAGCCTCGAAAGGCGCCACACTGTAAGGGGCAAGACGTCTAGCGTAGCGCGTACATGAAAGCTAAGAGCGTATAAGAGTTGGCATTAGCTTTGGGGCCGGAGCCACCTTGAACTCCATCACACCTCCGGCCCTCTTTAGTTACTTACAGGAGGCTCGAGGTGGGCTGCTAACGGGCGACGAAGGGAAGAGCCGGCGTCCAGAGCACGAACGTGCAGTCGCTAAGCCGTAAGCGCTTGCCCCCTAGATAGCCTTGTGTTTAAGGGGAGTTTTTTTAAGCCATGTTTAAGATATCCCAGCATGGGAAGAACATCGCTTGCGCTTGACTATATTGTGTTTGATATGTAGTCTTGTACTACATATAGCGGCACAGAGGTGGCGCAGCATGAGCCCAAGGGGCGATGCTCTGTAGTGTAAAGCGGAAAAAGGAGGGGTAGAGTTGAAGAAGTTGATGTTGCTGGCAGCGCTGCTGGCGATGCTGGCTGTGGCCGCTATACCGGCTATAGCTCAGGTCACGCAGGAGGAAGAGCAGGAAGGGGAGAGCGGCGAGCTCGATCAGTCCTTTGAGGTTACCGGCAGCGGCGACAACTCTAACCAGTGCGTGGGCATCCAGGGTGTTGGCAACACCGGTAATGCCCAGAACGTGACCGACATCCTCCAGTACGGCTCCACCGCCGACGAATTCGAGTTCGAGGAGGTCGGCTCGACCATTACCGTGAGCCCCACCAACACGGCTACGTGCGACCAGCAGGTCAATCAGGCCGCATCAGCCAGTGGCTAGTAGTCGAGATGGTGACTGAGCGATAGCTCTTTCTTTGGGGGCGGGCCCTTTCGCTGTAGGCCCGCCCTCGATGGTAAAGTACTTTCTAGCGAGGGGGTAAGATGAAGAAGTTGATGATGTTGGCGGCGATGCTGGCGGTGGCTATGCTAGCCGCTTCTCCCGCCCTGGCCCAGGATGAGCCAGCTGTGGTAGCTGACGCCAAGGCCAAGACGGCTACGGCCGGAGGGGCGAAGGCCGAGGCTGATTGTACGGATGAGGTTATAGAGGCGAAGGCCGGTGGTGTCGTGGCCAAGGCTCCATGTAAGCCTGCGCCGCCCCCGCCGCCGAAGGCTGCTCCGGCTCCGCCGCCGCCGAAGGCTGCTCCGGCTCCGCCGCCCGCCCCGGCTCCTGCCCCGGCTCCGAAGGCCGCCCCAGCACCGGCTCCAGCACCAGCTCCGGCTCCAGCACCAGCTCCGGCTCCGGAGAAGAAGGCACTGCCGCCGACGGGCGGCAGCAGTGCGGCATCGCTGTTCGCGCTGGGCGCGGGTGCTCTGCTGGTTGGCGGTGGCCTCCTGGCTCGTAGGTTCGTCCGCTAACAGCAACGCACACCTCGGAAGAGGAAGGGGTGGGGCCACGTGGCCCCACCCCCATTGTCGTTGACAACAGGGACGAACGATGCACAGACACTCTACGGGTTAGGGTTCTCTGCGATTTTGTGTGAATCGTTGTGCGTGACGAGCGGTCCAAAAGGCCGTTACGTATCCTAATAGGGGTGGGCAACACAATATGTAGCAGTGTTAGATAGATATTCAGAGGTAGCCTAGAATACGACAAGGGTGCAGCTAGGAGCTAGCGTCAGCTCCAGCTCGGAAGCCTCCTCGTTCAGCAGAGCGTTGAAGCGGAGGGCAAAGATTTTATTAGACGGGAACGTAACCGTTATGGTAGTAGCTCGTTGCCTCTATTTATCTAGCGTTTGACTACGCTCTTGCTCGTCCTCCTTATGTTCGAGTCCCGCTAAGCGTCCTCTGTGCAGCAACCGTGCAACAACCCGGGCGAACATTTAAAAACTCAGGAAAAGCATTACACACTAAAGTGCCCTCCGAGAGCGGTCCGCGGGCCTACGCCGGTTCATTAACGGAGGGTTCGGGCTCGAGCGCGTCTTCGGCGGCCATGATTGTTAGACTAGAGGTTCGAGATCACATGCGAAGGGCGAGCGCTGTTTGAGTTTTAAGAATCCAAGAGGGAGAGCGAGGTCGAGGAACTCTCTCGACCGCTTCTCAGGCAACCGTAGGAAGGGCGGCCGGCGGTGGAGGATCGTGCCTCTCCTGCTCATTATATGTGCCGTTGTGGCTGCGCTGATGGTAGCCGACTACTGGACGAACCACGACAAAATTTACCGGGGGGTCGAAGTCGGGGGTGTAGCCCTCGGCGATAAGACACCTGAGG
>JALZFP010000322.1 GCA_030861485.1 Actinomycetota bacterium
CCCGAGGCCGGCCACCTCAACATCACGGGCATGAGCGGCCTCTCGACCAAGACGAGCCACGCCCTCTTCACCATAGCGAGCACCTTCCAGACCGTAAAGGACAAGAAGGTCGCGGCGCTCATGTTCAACGTCAAAGGCGCCGACCTCCTCTTCCTGGACAAGCCGGTCGAGGTCGACGCGAAGGACGACCCCGAGCTCGCGGAGCGCTACGAGAAGGCAGGGCAGCGCGGCCTCCCTCCCGAAGACCGCGAGATGTACGCGTCTTTAGGGCTCGAGGTAAAGCCCTTCGAGAACCTGCGCGTCTTCGCGCCCTTGCGCTACGGGATGGAGCCGGGCGAGAGGGTCATCCACGCCGAGGACGTGTCGGCCCGCAAGCTCAACACGCTGCGCAACTCCCGCGGAGAGGACTCGTGCGTCTATCCCGTAATCTGGGAGCTCGGGGACGTGCTTCCCTACGCTGGCTACGTCTTCGAGCCCTCCGACATGGACGACAAGTTCCGCGGCTTTATCGAGGAGCTGCGCGCGCAGGGCATAAGGACCCAGGCGGACTTCTACGGGCTCCTCGACGAGATAGACGACTACTTCGAGAGGGCGCGCGAGGAGGGCAAGAACATCTCCTCCTGGAACGGGCACAACCACATGACCATCGCCAAGGTCCGCAACCGCTTCAAGGTGCTGCCGAACAAGTGCGGCGGCCTCTTGGCGCACGGGCGGGTTGAGTACGGCGACCTGCCGCGCGTGGACGGCCCGTTCGAGGACAACGAGATGCGCGTGGTGGACATCTCCCAGCTCAGCGGCATCCCGCAGGACCTCATCGTAACGAGCGTCATCTCTCAAATCTGGGAGCTCGCCGAGGGCGGGCGCCTCGGGGTGGACAAGCTCATCATCTTCGTGGACGAGCTCAACAAGTACGCTCCTGCTGGCTCAAGGAGCAGCAGCCTCAAAGACACGCTCGTGGACATCTCCTCCCGCGGGCGCCACCTCAACCTCGTGCTCTTCGGGGCGCAGCAGTTCAGGAGCAAGGTGGACGACGAGGTGATCGGGAACGCCGCGACGAGCCTCTACGGTCGCATCGGCGACGAGGAGCTCACCAACTCTAGCTACAGCTCTTTCTCCTCCACCACCCGCGAGGAGCTACTACAGCTCGAGAAGGGCCGCCTCCTCCTGCGCCACGCTCACTACGCCGTCCCGGTCTTTGGCACCTTCCCGCGCCCGATGGTCCTCATGGGCAAGCAGGGCACGGATATCTTCGGTGAGCACCGGCAGGACGTCGCGACCTCCGTCCTCTCCGTGATGCGCGGGCTAATAAAAACTGGCAAACCACCGGCCATCACTGCCATCCGTAGCGACATAGAGGGCGTCCCGGAGGAGCAGATCTTCGAAGCTCTCGACGCTGTGCAGGCCGCCCATCGCACCGGACACGGCGCCGCCGATCCCTACAAGAACTTCCGCTGGAACCTCAGCCGCGGCAACCGTCCGTCGAGGAGGCGCGAGACCTCGCAGATACTCTCCGGCCTCGACCGGATGAGAGACTAGACGAGGCTAGCTAGGGAACAAGAGCATGAATATCTTGCAAGAGACGTTTGATAGCGAAAGCTTCAAGCGCCTAAAGATAGAAACCATTTCTCGAAGGATCCGAGAAGAAGGTTACTCCCTGACAGATGAGCAGCTAGCTGCAATAGAGGAACATATCACAGCCGCTAGCGACGACGTGCTCACTATTGACCTACCCGGTTACGAAAACGCTGATGTACAGGTCAGTATCGAAGAAGAAGACATTACTCGCGTGCTCGACGAGTACACCGAAAAGCTCTCAGATGAGATGCCAAAGATTATCGAAAGCACTTCGGAACTCGTGCTCGCGAACCTCAGAAGTAGAGCACCTGAGATGCTATCTGAACACGCAGAGCTTAGAAACACATTTGAAGAGCACATATCCCAGAAATGGGGCAAACCTCTAGAACTCTTGGAAATGTTCATTGTTATTGCTACTGAGGCCGGAGACGAGTTCAATAAAGAGTTCAGACCATCAGCTTCTCAAAGTAATGATCTTGTGTTTGATGTGCTTACGCGCCTCCATGCTCGATCTTGTCATATAGCCAATGAAGTCCTCACGCTATTGAAATCTGGTTATGCTGACGGAGCACACGCTAGATGGAGGACGATGCACGAGATCGTGGTTGTCGGACTTTTTATCAAGGAGTTCGGGCAAGGCACAGCTGAGAGATATCTACTCCACAGTTCCATCGAGTTCTATCGTGCAGGATTGCAGTACCAAGGTTACTGCACTCAGCTTGGCTATGAACCTCTTACCGAGCAAGAGTTATCACGACGTCGATCCTCATATGAGCAGTTAGTAAACCGTTTTGGCCGTTCATACGCGAATAGCTACGGATGGGCAGCTCATGCGCTTGAAAAAAGCGATCCCAAGTTCAGTGATATAGAACAAGCTGTTGACCTAGAATACTGGCGTCCACACTACAAGTTCGCTAGCCATAATGTTCATGCCAATCCTAAGGGAGTATTCTCTAAATTGGGGCTGTACCCCGACAATCAAGAGTTACTCCTTACGGGTCCAAGTGATACTGGCTTCACTGATCCGGCACACAGTATAACCATCTCCTTATTGCAGATTACTACTTTCTTGCTAACCCTAAGACCAAATATTGATCGTCTCTCCATTTGCCATATATTGAGTACACTGGCAGAAGAAGTAGGCAACATGTTCTTATCGATCCAGAGAAGCGAAGAGGAGGCTTCACAGCTATAGTCCGCATAGCCCACATCTCGGATACACACCTGGGATACACTCGGTACGCGAAGCTCTGCCCCAAGACCAACCGCAACCAGCGCGAGGTAGACGTACAGGAGGCGTACGGGCGGGCGGTAGACGCTATGCTGGAACGGGAGGTGGATCTCGTGATCCACTCGGGCGACGTCTTCGACTCGGTGCGCCCGGCGACGCATGTGATCATCGGCTTCCTGAAGCAGACGGCCCGAATCACGGCACGGGCCAGTATCCCCTACCTCGTCGCTGCCGGAAACCACGAGACGCCACGCCTCAGGACCACGACAGCCGCGCTTGAGTACGCGAACCTGGTCAACGCGATCTCCGCCCACGGCTTCAACCTGGACTACGAACTGGTCGAGATCGACAACGTAGGCGTAGGAGTTACGCTGGTCCCGCACGGGGCGGTCTTTGGAACTGGGGCGGTAACTCCGTCTCGAGGCGCGGACGTGAACGTGTTGGTCACGCACGGGTTGGTGCCAGGGCTGGAGACCAGACAGCACGAGATGGGCGAGGCGAACCTGCAAGCGAGCATGATTGAGGGCGGCTTCGACTACGTGGCCCTCGGCCACTATCACGAGTTCCACGAGCACAGGCCGAACGCCTTCTACGCCGGGGCCACGGAACGCTTCAGCTTCGGAGAGGTGAACTCGAAGCCAGGGTTCGCCATCGTCGAGTTCGATGCCGGCGGGCTCAGGAGCGTCGAGCACGTCGAGACAGAAGCGCGCCCCATGTTGGATCTTGATAAGATCTCCGCCCGCGACATGGACTCCTCGGAGCTTACTGAAGCCGTCCGGGAGCGGACGGAGGGCGTGGGCCTCGACGGTGCAATCGTGCGCCTGCGCGCCTACGATGTACGGCGCGGGGTAGCCAGCGGTGTGGATCGCACCCTCCTGCGCGACCTGCAACGCCGCTGCCTAAACTTCTCACTTGAGATCCACGCTGAAGAACTGCCGGAGGAACGAGATAGCGTCCCGGTCTCGGCGGTCTTTGGGCCACTGGAGGACGAATTCGCGGAGTTCGTAAAGGCGCGGCGGGAGCGTGGCGAGTTGGAAAAAAAGTTCGCCACGGAGTTCCTGGAGAAGGGGCGTGGCTATCTCGCGCGGTCGGCCAGTGAGGAAGGTGCTGCGTGAACCTGGAGCGGCTCTACATCGAGAACTACAAGCAGCTCCGGAATCCGGTGGAGCTGCTGCCGCCTGAGGGGGCCGTAGGGATCGTCGGGAGGAACGGCTCGGGGAAATCTACGCTCTTCGAGAGCATTCTGTGGGCGTTCTTCGGGTCAAGGGGCGGTGGTCCGCGGTTTGCGAACGAGTTGATCCCTTGGAGCGGCGGCTCGGCGAAGGACCCAACGGTCGTGGAGGTCACGCTCGCGGTCGGGGGAGACTCCTACACCGTGCGGCGCGGGCTCAAGAGTAACAGCACGACGGCGGAGGCGCGAGACTCCTCGGGCAAAGCCATCGTCACCGGCACGACCGACGTTACGCGGTGGGTCGAGGAGCACCTGCTGCGGATGGACCGTACAGCGTTCGAGGCGACATTTTATGCGAAGCAGAAGGAGCTCAAGTTCTTCGCCCAGGACGACGGCATTGGACGGGTGCGCAAGATCTCGAAGATGCTCGGCATCAGTCGTGTCGAGGACGCCCAGAAGCTCCTGCGCGACGACCGTAACGACCTCCGCACCGAAGCACGGCTCATAGAGTCACGTCTTGCCGAAGCGGACGAGGATTCGCTGAAGCAGCAGCTCGAAGAGTTCCAGGCGGAGCTAAAGGGCCTGGAGGAGGAGCTGGAGCGCATCTCTAGCGAGTACGAGGCCGCGCAGGCGGAGCTGGAGGTCGCCCGCAAGGTACGCAGCGCCTTGGACGCCGCCCACCGCAAGCACACGAAGTTAACCAACACCTTGCAGGAGGCCGAGGCCGAACGGCGTCGCGCCGGGGACCGGATCGAGGAATCCGAGCGGGACCTGGCCGAGATCTCTGCCGCCGAGGAGGAGCTGAAAAAGCTCAAGCCCCAGGTAGCCCAGCTGTCGGAGCTCGAGGGGGAGCTGGTGCGCCTGGAGGAGGACCGGCGACGCGTCGAGCAGCGCGACCGGGACCGTAAGGAGTTGCGCACTGCCCAAAAGCGCGTGGCGAACATCGAGGCTGAGGTTTCTGACGTGCTGGAGGAGCTCGACGGGATGGATAGTCCGCTGCCGGGCTGGGACGGCCTCTTCGACCTGGACGGCGTGGAACTTCTCTCGGAGGCGGTAGCGGTGCTGGAGAAGGCAGAGGAGGAGCTGGAACGGGCCGAGGAGCGGTTGCGTAAGTTAAGAGAGATCGAGGCTGCGCACGCCGAGCACCGCCGCGGTGAGGACGAGGTGCGGGAGGCCCGCGAGCGGTGTGCGGAGGCCCAGCGGGAGTGCGAGCGTCTCTTGGAGGAGCTGGAGACCCTCTCGTCCGGCGAAGATCTGGAGGTGCGGGAGCGCGAGCTACGTGAGGAAGAGGAGAAGTTGCGCGAGCTGGCGGCAGCCCGACGGGGTGCGGCCTCCGCCAACGAGCGCGAGGCGAAGAACGTGGACCGGGCGCGGGAAGCTATCGAGAGCGGCGCCGAGGAACACTGCCCCACCTGTCACCGCGAGTTCGAGGATGGCGAGTTCGACGAGATAATTGATACCCTGAACCGCCAGGCTGCGGCCCTCCGGCGGCTCGCGGCAAAGGCGACGGAAGAAGCAGAGAAGCACGCCGGCGACGCCGAAGCCGCGGAGGAAAAACTGCAGAAGGTAGCGGTACGTCTTCACAACTGGCGCGAGCTACGCGAGGCGCTCGTTCGGGCCGAGACAGCCACCAGTGACCGGCGGGAGGTCTTGAGGCTGACTGTTGAGCGCCAGCGGGATCTTGAAGCGCGCTTAGAAGGGGCTCACGTTCCCACCGCGGCCGATCTGGACGACGCCCAAGCCCGTTGCATCTACCTACGGAGCCTACGCGACGCCCTGCCCGGCTTGCGGAGTCTGGCGCGCGAGCACTCCGGGTTGTGCGAACGGGCCAAGGAGTTGGCCGCTGAACTGGAGAGCCTCGCCGGCGTCTCCTACAATCCGGATCTCCACCGCGAGCGGCAGCAAGAGAAAACGCGCCTAGAGCGCGTACAGGGGCGAACGGAGGAGCTGGAGCGACGTATCGGCACCCGTATGCAGGTCGAGCGCGCGCTGGAGGAGTCCCGACGCAGAACTCGTGAGGCGAGCGAGGAGTCGGAGAGGCTGAGGGCTGAGATGTTGGCCCTCGGCTTCGACGAGACAGAGTACGACGCTGCCGGGGAGCGCGTGACGGCCGCGGAGGAGAGGGTTTCCAGGTTGCGCGACGCACGGGAGCACACCGGCGGTGAGTGGAGAGACGCCGACCACCGCATCGAGCGCGTGACCGCGGAACTCAAGCGGCTCGAAGCCGACCGGAAGCTCGCCAACGAGCGGGCCGCCGGGGCGGCGCGGATGGACGAGATGGACAAGCTTTTCACCGAGTTCTTCCGCGGCTTGACGGCCAGGGTGCGGCCGATGCTAGAGGTAGAGGCGTCGAACCTGGTGCGCGAGCTTACGGACGGTCGCTACGAGAGGATGGAGTTCGACGAGAACTACCGGGTGAAGCTACTCGACCGCTTCGACGACTCGTACGCTATCGAGCGGTTCTCGGGCGGCGAGGCCGACGTGGCGAGCCTGTCGGCCAGGATCGCGCTCTCCGAGATCATCGCCGCCCGCGGCTCGGAGGCGCTCGGATTCCTTGTCTTGGACGAGGTCTTCGGCAGCCTGGACGCCGAGCGGCGCAGCAACGTGCTACTCGCTCTGGAGCGGCTCAAGCGGTCGTTCGGCCAGATCTTCATCATTTCTCACGTCGGTGACGTGCAGGAATCCGCCCTCCTAGACGAGCTGTGGATGGTCGAGGAGGACGAAGATGGCAAGAGCACCGTCCGCCGCGTAGAACAGGATCCTATGGTACCGGCAGAGGCGCTGAACAGCGCCGTCTCCGGTCTGTAGGACCGGACCCTGGTGAAGACTCCAAAAAGAGCTTTGGAAAACGCCTGGTCCGCTGAGTTCCCCCTCGTGGGGCCCGCGGACGAACCGGTGGACCTGGCCCGCACGTTCCGCTCCCACGGCCTCGCCGCCCTCCCGCCGATGCGTCCCGACACACAGGCGCGCCTCCTCGAGGCAACCCTCCCTCTAAACGGAAGCGCGCCACGGACCGTCTGGATCTTCCAGGACAAGCCAGGCTACGGGATCGTGGAAGCCATAGGTGCACCACCAGAGCTTGAAGAAGGGGCAAGGCTCATGGCTGCGGTAAAGCGCGTTCTCCGGCTGGACGAGGACCTCTCCAGCTTTTACGAGCAGGCCGCGGGAGATCCAGAGCTGTCGTGGGCAACGAGTGGGGCGGGACGTATGCTCCGGAGCGCTACCGTCTTTGAGGAGGTGATAAAGACCATCTGTACCACCAACTGCGCGTGGTCGGCCACCACAAGGATGGTAAGCGCCCTAGTCGAGCACCTCGGCGAGAAGGCCCCCGGCGCGCCCGAGACCGGCCCCGTAGGACGCGCCTTCCCCACCCCGGACGCGATGGTCGAGGCCGGAGAAGAGTTCTACAAGGACGTGGTACGCGCCGGATATCGTGGTAGGTACATGCTGGCCCTAGCCCGTTCGATTGTGGAGGGTTCGGTGGACCTCGAAGTGCTCGACGCGCCCCGCGAGGAGCTCCCCGACGACGAGCTGGAGAAGAGGCTGCTAGCTCTGCCAGGGTTAGGACCGTACGCCGCGGCTCACGTCATGATGATGCTCGGCCGGTACTCACGGCTCATCCTCGACTCCTGGACACAACCGAAGTACGCGCGGCTCACCGGGCGGCCTGCCACCGAAGCGGAGATAGTAAAACGCTTCTCCGGCTACGGATCCTACGCGGGACTGGCCTTCTGGCTCTACCTCACACGCGGCTGGATCGAGGAGCCCGAGGACGCAGGGGACACCACCCGCGAGGCGTAGCTCCTCAAACCTCCGCCGTCACGACTTCAGGAGGCCCCAGCCGCTCGGCTAGACCGACGGCCGAGACCGCCTCTACGTCCGCGAGTCGGAACTCCGCCCCACCGGAGCCGGAAGCTACCTCGACCTTGAGGGTTGCGAGCCCCCTGCGCCGCTGGAACGGGGAGACGGAGTACCCGCGCGACTGCAGCCGTCCTCGCGAGGCGACGACCGTCGTGAGCGCTAGGCGCCGGAACCGGAGGACGA
>JALZFP010000340.1 GCA_030861485.1 Actinomycetota bacterium
CCCGTTCTCTCGCCGATCTCCATCGTCAGGTTCACCCACTCCATCGAGTCCACGCCCAGGTCCAGCTGCGGACTCGTGTCCGGGGTCAGGCGCGCGTCGGGGTAGCGGTCGGCGAGCAGCTCCCAAACCTGTCTGGCCGCCGGGTCTTCAAGGAGGCTACGGTCCTCTTCGGACATCTCCTCTGGCGGGATGGGACCAGCCTTCCCTTCACCCTGCTCCCCCTCGCCCTCTTTCGCCCTGTAGTAACGGTCTTCGAGGAGGTGGCGGCGAAGCTTGCCGAGCTGCGTCTGCTCGAGTGGTTCGCGAGTGACGGCGTAGTCGGAGAGGCATTGGTAGGAAGGTACCCTCTTCGAGCCTTCTTCGATCGCCTCGCGAATCGCCTCTTCGACGTCGCCGTCTTCGCGCTTGCGGACCTCGCCCAGATCCGGCACGACCACCGCGACGAGCCGCCCATCTTTCTGGAGCACACCAATCTGGCCGACGGCTGGGTGGGTCTCGTAGGATGCCTCGACCTCCTCGGGCTGGACGTTCTTGCCGCCCTCGGTGACGATGAGCGTAGAGGCCCGGCCGGTGACGTACAGGTAGCCATCGTCGTCGAAGTAGCCTAAGTCTCCGGTGCGGTACCACCCCTCATCGGTGAAAACCTCTGCGGTCTCCCCGGGCATGTTGCGGTAGCCGGAGAAGACGCCCGGTCCTCGGGCCAAGATCTCGCCCTCCTCGTCAGCCTGGTCGGGCCTGCTCTCCCGACGTCCCGAGCCACCCTTCGACTCGTCAGGCTTGGCCGAGGGGTCCAGGCGTATCTCGACGCCGGGAATCGGCCGCCCGACACTGGCAAGCTTCGCCCCGTCGGGCGGTTTCAGCGTCAGGATCGGGGAGGTCTCGGTCAGCCCGTAGCCAACGGCGACTCGCCAGCCCAAAGATTCGAGCTTCCGGGCCAGTTTCGGGTCGAGCGCCGCCCCGCCGGAGGCCAAGACCTGCAGGTTCGGCCCGAACCGCTCGCGCAGGGGGTGCATCAGGGGCTCGCCGATGCGCAGCCCCGTCCGCTGGCGCAGCCACACGTTCAACCCGACCCCGGCCTCAAAGAGCCTGGACCCGAGGCGAGAACCATACTTTATCCGTTCCTCTATCCCCGAGTAGAGCGCGTCGTAGAGCCGGGGGACGCCCACGATCAGGGTTACCTCCCCCTCGTTGAGGGCGCGCACGAGCTGAGGGCCCGTCAGCGCGTGAGGCATTACTATAGGCAGCCCGGCGCAGAGCGGCGTGAGCATCCCTATCACGAACGGGTAGACGTGGTGAAGCGGTAGCGGGAGCAGGACGCGGTCATCTTCGGTCACGAGGTTTGCCTCGAGCAGCGTATCGAGCTGGAATGTCAGGTTGCCGTGGCTAAGCGGTACGCCTTTGGCCGTGCCCGTGGTGCCGGAGGTGTAGAACAGCGCCGCCGTATCTTCCGGTTCGAGCTCAGGAAGTTCCGCGTCCACGTCTGAGAGGAGGCGCCGCCAGCTCCGCTCGTCGTCCTCCCCGGCGTCGAGCAGGATGGGCTCCGGCGCTCTGTCGGTGTCGAGGCGCTCGAGCCGGTCGGCCCCTTCGGCGGCGGTGAAGATGTACGCGGCGTCGCTGTTCCACAAGGCGTGAGCGAGCATCGCGTCGCCCATCTGCACGTCGAGGGGTACAACCACGGCACCGGCCCAGATCGCCCCCAGGCACGCCGCGATCCACTCGGGACGGTTGCCGGCCTGCAGCGCCACGTGCTCGCCGCGTTCGACTCCCCTTTCAGCCAGGCCGCGGGCCAGCCGGCGGGCGTGGTCGGCCAGCTCGGCGTAGGACCAGTACTCGATCTCCTCCTTGTGCAGCGCCAACATGGCCGGCCGGTCGCCACGCCCGGAGAGCGTCTCTATAAAGGAGTGCAGTGTGCGCAGCTCGCTCATGGTCTCCACCCCTATTGTAAAACTTCTCTCGGTACGAATTGCCCGAACCCTAGCAGGCATGGTCCCGCCATACGTCGCTCAAAGGGCACCGTTTCCCCGATCCCGCAAAAAACTCCGGTAGCCCGAAGAGCTGTAATTGCAAGCTACTTTGCAGACGTTTATTATCATAGCCCGCGTTCAGATCTAGCTTTACAAAAGGAGCATCTAGATCAAGGGGTTTGTGCAAAAGAGCAGCCTTGCGTCATCCGCACGAAAGGGCAACTTCGCGTGGGTTGGCGGATTGGCTCTACCGCTCCTCGTCCTGGCCCTGGCCATCTTTGTGTACGGCCTGTACGGCTTCGACGGCGTGCTGCTCCGAGACTACTCCATCTACCTCTACAGTGGCCAGAGGGCGGCCGAGGGCGTGCCGCCCTACGTCAGCGCCTTCGACCACAAGGGACCCCTCTCGCCCATGATCGCCGGGCTGGGTGTAATGCTGTCCTGGCCGCTGGGCTGGGACGACGTCTACACCGTGCGCCTGATCTTCTTCACCACGGCTTGCCTCGGGGTCGTCGCGGTCTATCTACTCGGCGCGTGCGTGTTCCGGTCGCGGGTGGCGGGCTTCTTCGCGGCCCTGACCCTGCTGGGATGCTATGGTTTCGCCCAACCCGCCGGCTCGGGGCCCGAGCCAAAGACCCCGCTGGTGCTCTTGGAGGCCCTGAGCCTCCTGTTCGCAACCCAGAAGAGGTGGTTCTGGTCCGGCTTTTTCGGTTCGCTGGCTCTTCTCGTGTGGCAACCCATGGCGGTCTTTGCCTTCGTGGCCTTCTTGCTGGCCGCTACTCGTCCCAGAGGGGAGCGCGGCGGCGCTGTGTTTCGCGCCCTGGCCGGGATCTTGTTACCGCTCGTGGTCGTTCTCGCCTACTTCTACTACCACGGCGCTTTGAGAGATTTTTTCGACGGGTTCGTCCTCTTCAACTTTCTGTACCTCGAGCGCGGGGGTTTCAGCCTCACGTACCACGTGGCGGGGGCGGCGATCAACATCGCTCTACCCTACGGTACGATGTTGATCCCGATCATAATCGGTCTGGCCGCGATCCTGCGCCTCTATACAAAGAGACCGTACGAGTACCGCTTCGCCCCGATCCTACTCTCCCTGCCGGCCCCCGTTCTGTGGTCCCTGCGAGATTTCCAGTTAGCCGACGACTTCTACGTCTTTCTGCCGTACGCTGCCATCGGGTTCGGCGCCTTCTTAGCCGCGGCGGTCGAGCGTACCAATGCCCCACGGGTCCTCGCAGCGCTTATGGGCGCGATCTTCTTGGCGATAGCTCTGGCCAACACGTGGAGCGGGATCAGCGCCGCAGCCTCCGAGAGGCTGCTGGGTACAGATATAGACCTGTCCGCCCAGAGAGAAGGAGCGTTAGAGGTAGAGGAGAGATTGGGAGAAGACGCAAAGCTAGTCTCTATAAACTCCCCGCAAGTTTTGGTGCTCCTCCATAAGGAGAACCCGAACCCCTACATCTGGACCACCGCCGGGGTGGACCGCTTGATTGAGGCTAAAACCGATGGCGGGTTCAAGGGCTGGTTAGAGGAGTTAGACGCGTACGACCCCGATGCGATCAGCTTCTTCGGTGAAGGCCAATCTCTACTACCCAGCCACCACCTGTCGCCCGAGAACGTTTGGGCGCTGGATGCCTGGCTCGACACCCGCTACCGCACGGAGAAGATAGGGCCCTGGTGGTTCTTCGTGAAGAAAGAACTCTCGCCAGGCTAAGCCAGGAGCTTCTCGCCTGTTCAGAGTCAGTGACTGTACCCAAAGACTGGCACAATCTTTAAGGTCATGTTAAGCTTTTCGGGCGGAGCGGCGCTGGAGCAGGGGTCAAGCCGTCTTCGACACCCAAAGGGGGGCTCTATCCTAAGACCCGGCCATTGGGCGACAAGTTTGGTGCAGCACCGCACGTGGAGGATGAGTTCTTGAGTCTCAAGAATCCGAGAAGAGGGGTAACCCGGGGCAGTCTCGATGTCAGGGACGGCTTCGGCAATTCTTCGGGTTTTCGTCCTAAGGGGGGCCGGCGCCGACGGAGGAGACCCCTCATCTCCGTACTCATCGCCTGCGCCCTCGTGGCCGTGCTGGTAGCCGCCGACCACTGGGCGAATCAGGGCAGGATCTACGACGGCGTAATGGTCGGGAACGTCTCTTTGGGCGGCAAGACGCCCGAAGAGGCCCGCGAGATCGTCGCCGAGCGCGGCGCGAACGCCTTGGACGAGCTGCGGTTCACCGGGGGCCCCGAAGAGTTTGTCATCTCCGCCAGAGAAGCGGGCCTCACCCTCGACACCGATGCCACCGTGGACCGAGCCTACGCCGTCGGGCGCGAGGGCAGCATCTTAAAGCGCCTCGGCGAGAGGCTCCAGGTAACCTGGGGCACGGTGAGTACCGCATCCGTGGTGGACTACGACCGGGAGGCCGTCCGCTCCAGGATCGAGAACCGGGTCACGCGGGTGAACCAGGAGGGCCGAAACGCTTACGTAAACGTCCGCGGATCAGATGCAGAGGCCGTCGAGTCCCGTGAGGGTTACACGATGGACGTACAGGGCACGATGGACAACGTGGATAGGGCCCTCGAGCGCATGAGCGGCGAGGTGGAGCTCGCCGGCGAGGCGTTCGAGCCCGAGGTCCTGACCCCTGCGGCGGAAGAGGCGGCCGGCGTGGCCGAGCAGGCTATGTCCGAGCCGGTGACCCTGACCGCCGATGGCGACGAGTGGGAGCTCTCACCCCGAGAGATCGGGCAATCCTTGAGCTTTACGCCGAGGGCGGGCGGCGAGCTTCAGGTCGGTCTTGACCGGGAGCAGTTGCGGGGGGTCATGTCAGACGTCTACGAAGCGCTGACAATCAAGCCGGTCGAGGCTGGGTTCAAATTCGAGGACGACGGCGCGGCCGTTACGAAGAGCCGGACCGGCCAGGAGATTAAAGAAGAAGAGCTGTTCGATGCCCTCGGGGCCGGGCTCTTCCAGGATGTGCGCGAGTACGAGGTGCCGGTCGGCACCGCAGAGCCCGAGCTTACGACCGAGCTGGCTGAGGAGCTCAAGCCGACCGAGCGGATCGGCTCCTACCGGACCAACTACAGGATGAGCACTGATACGAGCCCAGAGCGGGTAGAGAACCTGCGCATCGCCTCGGACGCCATAAGCGCCAAGGCCGTGGCTCCGGGTGAGGTCTTCTCCGCCAACGAGATCCTCTCCCCGCTCGAGTACTATGAGACGCACGTCATCATCGAAGGCAAGGAGGAGAAGGCCGACGGCGGCGGCCTCTGCCAGGTCGCCTCGACCCTGTACAACGCGGCCCTTTATGCTGGACTCGACATTGTCGAGCGCCACCCTCATGCCACGCAGTTGCCCTACATCC
>JALZFP010000046.1 GCA_030861485.1 Actinomycetota bacterium
GGGTGCAGATCGTGCGGGCCCTTAGGGCGGCGGACGTACATATCCCCGTCCTGATGCTTACCGCCCGCGGCCAGGTGGAGGATAGGGTGGAGGGCCTCGACGCCGGGGCCGACGACTACCTGCCCAAGCCCTTCGCACTGCCCGAGCTGTTGGCCCGCGTGAGAGCACTCACCAGGAGACAAGGGGAAGGTTCTTCGGCCGGGTCGGCGATCCAAGCCGGCGATGTGACGCTGGACCCGGTCCGCCACGTGGTGCGGCGCGGGGACGAGCGCATAGATTTGACGGCCAAGGAGTTCTCACTGCTGGCGACGCTGATGCAGCGCCCGGGGCAGGTGTTCTCGCGCTCGGTGCTGCTGGACACCGTGTGGGGGGTACCCGGCGAGGTTTCGACAAGCGTGGTGGAGCTGTACGTCTCCTACCTGCGGCGCAAGCTCGACCGGGAGGGGGAGCCGTCGCGCATACGCACCGTTCGCGGCGTGGGCTACACCTTCGAGCCGCAGCCCTAGGAGAGCAAAAGAGCTGTGTTCGAACACATTCGCAAACGTCTCACTCTTGGCTACATAGGTATCTTCGCGTTGATCTTGGCGATCATCGGCGTTGTCGCGGTGGCGAGCTTTGCGCAGCTGGCGGCTACCCAGCAGGACGAGTTGCTCGAGCAGAAGGCGGAGGGCACAGCCGACTGGGTACGTGGTCCCGCGCTGCGGCACTACCAGGAAGGAAGGGATCCCGGGGAGGGCCCTGGAGGCAGGCGTCTCGACGGCCCCGTCGGTCCCATCGAATCGTCCACGGACCCAGACATCGGCGTGGTCGCCCTGGTACCGTCCGAGGACGCGAATAGCGAAGGCGAGGTTCTCGCCTCGAGCCCCACCTCATCCTCCTTCGGCCTCCCCTTCGAGGGGCCGGCAAGGAGGGCCGCGCAAGAAGGAGATACGACCACCGAGACGGTCGACGGGCCCGAGGGCGAGATGTTGAGGCTGGTGAGCGTCCCCATAACAGGAGAGTCCGGGGGGATAGCCGTTGTCCAGACCACGCAAACGCGCCGGGTGGTCTGGGAGGCGGTGGGCAGCCTGTTGCTCATCCTGGTCCCCGTCGGTCTCGGAGGCCTGCTGTTGTCGGGGGCGGGCGGTCTCTACATGTCGCGCCGGGCGATGCAGCCGGTCAGGGACTCTTTCCAGCGGCAGCGCACCTTTATAGCCGACGCCTCCCACGAGCTAAAGACCCCCCTCTCGCTCGTTAGGATTAACGCGGACTTGATAAAGCGTAATCCGACCGATCCGGAGAACAAGGAAATCGTCGAGGACCAGCTTGCCGAAGTCGACCGGATGGACGCGTTGCTGTCCGACCTCCTGCTCCTGGCCCGGCTCGACGCCGAGAGGCTCGACGTGGAGAATAAGCCTTTCGATCTCGCGGTCGTTGCGGCCGAAACCGCCGGGCGCTTCCTTAAGCGGGCGTCAGAGGAGGGCGTCCGGCTCGAGGTGGAGCTCCCGGACGAGCTACCGGTACGCGGTGACCCGGGAAGGAGTGCCCAGATCCTGGCCGCGCTACTTGACAACGCTATTCGCTACACGCCCAAAGGTGGCAGGGTGACCGTTTGCGGACGTCGAGCCGACGGCCTGGCAGAGGCGAGCGTGAAGGATACGGGGGCCGGGATTTCTCCAGAGCACCTGCCACGCATCTTCGACCGTTTCTACCGGACCGAGGAGGCCCGCACCCGGAAGGGCGGGGGTACGGGTTTGGGGCTCTCCATCGCCCGCGACCTCGCCCGCGCTCAGGGTGGCGAGCTTACGGCCGAGAGCACCAGCAAGGACAAGGTCGGCACCGGGGCGATATTCCGCCTGAGGCTACCCAGCAGCTAAAACTTGCAGCCGGGCAACGACGATACCCAGCAGCCTCGGTATGCACTCTGAGGACGCCGTGTGATCAGCGACACTTGGCACACGGATATCATAATGAGCCTTCAGAGCGGTTTGGAGACGGTCCTGTTGTTCTCATTGATTACCTGGCGCGACAACATCGAGCCATACTCCTACGGCCCTATTCACCCCGTCGAGTCGGGCGCCGAGATTGTGCCATAGGGCAGCGTTAGCAGAGCCGCTACCGGGGGCAAAGCGAACGATGTTGCGGGACCAGAGGCAGCATCTTGCGTCTGCCTCGACCCCATCTCCTATCATCATTATGGTCGTTTAGGGACGCCGAGCACGTTGCTCGTCGACCGCCG
>JALZFP010000056.1 GCA_030861485.1 Actinomycetota bacterium
GCGTCCGCCCTCTGCGCTCGCTGCTCCTCGCCTGAAACCGCTCGCACCCCCTCTATACGGCCCTCGGGATCTTGCACCAAACCGTTTAGGGCCGTGCCCACTAGTAACCGTCCGCCGGAGGCGACGATGCGCTCTGATAGGGTCGCTACTACACGCTCCGCCCCAAACCGGGCGCCGAAGCTCAGCGGGTTATCCGTCGCTCGTGTAAGAGCGGGGGCACCGAGGCCCTCCAGCCAACCAAGGTCGGTTTCCAACCGCTCTAGGATGAGCTTCTGCAAAGCGATGTCGCCGCCCGGGGCCTCCTTGCGAAAGGTCCGCAGATCTTTGTAGGACCAGATGTAGCCGCTGGAGTAGAGAAAAGAGCCGCCAAGCCTATCGCCCTTCTCCAAAAGGGTAACCCCTGCCCCCAGCTCGGCAGCCTGGAGGGCGGCGACCAGCCCGGCGAGCCCGCCGCCAGCGACGACGACATCCATAAGAGGCTACTCTAGGTCAGTGAGAAGGTAGGTTTGTGTTCTACGTACTCCACGCTCACGTCCTCCGGCCCCCGCACGAAGACGGCCACGGTATTGGGACCCTCAACGAAGTCCTGAATCTCTAGCCCTTGCTCCTCGGCCTCTTTGCGGTGGTTCTGCGCGGAGTCCACCAAGCATCCGAGGTGGAAGAGCATGCCTTGCTGCTCTTCCACCGCCGCCGAGGGAACGAGACGCAGCCGATACTCGCCGGCCCCCACCGTCGTGGCTTCCTCCCCCGGCGCAAAGCCCATCCTCACGAAAGCGCGGGCTGACCCCTCCGGGTCCCCGGAGCGTAAGGTGAGGCCTTCGAGATCGTAATCCGTAAAGTTTCCCTCTCCAGGAACCAACGCTAGCGGTAGACCCTCCGGGCCGGTAAAGAGGTATGTGTCGTCCCTTGGTTCGATACCGACTTCTCGCGGAAGTCGGGCGGCGGCGGACTCCGGATCTACCACACGGACATTTATGCGTGCTATCACTCCCGGAGAGGGTTCTGTGCCTGGTGGAGCATCGAAGAGGGTCAACTTGCCGATCCGACCCCCGGCGCCTACAAGGGTGTAACGGTCGGTGCGATCGACGATGTGGAAACCCAGGTACGAAGTCAGAAATTCGGCGGATACGTCCCGGTCTCTCATGTAGAGTGCTATATGATCAAGCTTTTGTATTTTCACTTGTCCTCCGCTATGGGCTGGGCGAGTCGTGTGGAAGGTGCCACCCGCCTCGTCCATGCGCCTCTCTTTTCCGCAGCGTCACTCACCATACTATCGTACGCAAGAAGGTGAAACGACGAAACTCCAGCGGTACAACATCTAAATCCTGGTGCCAAAGTTGTCTAAGGTATCATTTGGTAGGGTAGCCAGCGATGCGCCTGTTAGAAAGAACTTAAGAGAGTAGAGCAAGAACACTTGACAACCTCTATGCCAACTCGTGAGCCCGTTTAGGATGGTACCTCTCCATTACATGGAGCTGATGACCTACCCCCAAGTCGAGCAACTCGCTACCCGTGCGGAGCTGGCCCTACTACCGGTCGGCCCGCCGGAGGCTCATGGTCCGCACCTTCCGCTAGGGACCGATCTCCTCGCGGCCCGCGAGCTCTGCGAACGCGCGGGTTGGGAGCTGAAGGTCCAAGGGATCGAGTGCCTCATAGCGCCTCTGCTTCCGTACTGTCTGGCGGAGGTCGCCAAGCCCTTCCCCGGCACCATCACGGTCCGGGCGGAGGTCGTGGCGGCCCTTGTGGAAGACATCTGTCGCGGGCTGGCTCGTTCGGGCTTCCGGCGGACCCTCGTAGTTAGCGGCCACGCCGAGGAAGAGAACCTGGCCGCACTGGGGACCGGAGCCGCGCAGGCAGGCAAGGCGGGGGCACTGGTGAAGGTGTCACGATGGTACGGTGATGCCCTCCCGGAGCTGCTGCATCTACTCGAGGAGGACCACCCAGAGTACGATATCCATGCCGGAGAGTGGGAGACGGCCTTGGTGCTACTAAAGGCGCCAGAGTTGGTGGACCAAACAGCCCTTGACGCCCTCCCCCCGAACTGGGCAATCCGCGACATCTCGGAGCGACGAGCCGCCGGGGCTCGGACCTTTCCCGAGCTGGGAGCGCCAGAGGCCTACTGCGGAGATCCTCGCCGGGCAACCCCGAGGGCTGCCGAGAGCCTCTACGCAGCCCTTGGGAAGTTCATCGCA
>JALZFP010000070.1 GCA_030861485.1 Actinomycetota bacterium
TCGCACGGCAAGGCAAGCTGCGGCCCAACTCGACTAAGGCGCTCGAGCTTTTAGAAGGGTACTTTCCGCCAAGCGACCCTTACTTGTCCCCACCAGATGACTTTTAGCCTAGCCGGCAAGTTCTGCCAGTTGCAGGCCGTCGCCCAATCAGCTTACGTACGCGGTTTGGCAGTCCTCGGCCCTATTAACTCTGTTCCTTGGGCGCTTGTCGGAAGAGACATACCCTTGTCGCCGCGGTGTTTTACGAAAGAGACCCAGGACCCTTTGAGACTATTTGGCCGGAACCAGTAATAACCTGACCGCCCTGGAGGGAAATCGTGCGGAGGCGAACGTCAGGCACAACCGCCGCGCACGACGTAAAGATAGCGTCGAGGAGCTCCCTGAGGGGATGCTTGCGAGGACGCTCGCGGGCTCTCTCGGTCGAGAAGTGCGAGACGAGGTATCTCCATTCAGTATCGGTGGGGTCGGTAGGATAGTGTTGGCGCTGCATGGCCAGGGCGCGGTAGAGTTACCGGGCTACGGTCTACCCGAGGCTTCGGCCCCTCGGCCCAGGCCAAGCGCGGCCAGCACGCCGAGCGATGCGACGCCCGCGGCGACCAAGAAGGCGAGCCTGTAGCCCGCCACCAGTGCCTCGACTCCGGGCTCCGATCCTCCGGACAGAGCACCAGTGTAGGCCCCGGCGATGGCAAGCAGGGCGGCCAGCCCCAGCGCTGTTCCCACTTGCGCGGCGGTGTTCAAGAGGCCCGAGGCTAGGCCGCGTTTTCCTTTCTCCACCGCCGAAGTTCCACGAGCAGTCGAAGCAACCGAAGCGCAACCTAACCCCAGTCCGGAGAGAGCGGCCCCCACGAGCACATAGGCCAAGCCGCTTTCGGCCGTGATGCCCGCGGTCACGAGCGCCGCCGCTGCCACGACTGCTAGTCCTCCGGACATCGTCGCCCTACTACCCAAACGGACAGCGATTCGACCACCGAGCACCGAACCGGCGACCACCGAGAGGCTGAACGGCAACCCCGCTAAGCCCGCGAAGGACGGGGAGTAGTCGAGCACACCTTGCAGGTAGAGGGTTGCGAGTACTCCAACCGGGGCGGTGGCAGCAGTGAGGGCGGAGGCTACTAAACCAGCGCCCACAAACTCGCGCAGGCGGAAGATGCCCAAAGGTACGAGGGGGTCGGCGACGCGCCGCTCCACAATCACGAACGATCCAACAAAGACGGTGGCGAGGAGGAGCGTTCCCAGGGCAACGGGAGAGCCGAAACCCACTTCCTCGGCCCTCGTGAGCCCGAAGACCAGGAGCACCAGTCCCGTGGTAACCGTCCCAGCCCCCAACAGATCGGGTCTCCCAGAGGCCGAGGTACCGCGGATCTCGGGGAGCAAGGAGTAAGAGAGTACGACCCCCGCGGCCCCTACGGGGATGTTGACCAAGAAGACCCACTGCCAGCCGAGAACATCGGTGATCAGACCACCCAAGAGCAAACCCACCGCCCCGCCCCCGGCGGCCACCGCTGTCCACGCGGCCACGGCACGCTGCCGCTCGGGCCCCTCCTCAAAGATCGTCGTGATGATCGAGAGTGCTGCCGGCGCCGTGATCGCTGCCCCGAGTCCTTGAACGGCACGTGCGATCACCAGCATCTCTGGAGAGACCGAGAGGCCGCAAGCAAGCGAAGCCCCCGTGAACAGCGCCAGCCCTGCGACAAAGGTTCTTCTCTTGCCCCAGAGGTCTGCCAGCCTCCCCGCCAAAAGCAGAAAACCCGCGAAGAACAGCACGTAGGCCGAGATCACCCACTGCAGGTTTGCCTGTGAGAACCCAAGGTCTCCCCCGATCGAGGGCAGGGCCACCACCACGGCGTTCACGTCCAAAACGTCCACGAACTGGGCCACACACAGGAGTGCCAGTGCCGCCCCCTTACGAGCGGCTGGACGCCCACCTTTTAGGTCCACGCCACCTCCTCCGCTGTGCACCTACCGCTGCGTGGCCTTCCTTTAACGTTAAAGGTTTAACGTTAAAGTAGTGTACCATAGGGTCATGGGTAGCAACGCTTCGCAAGCGGGCAGGTCCTCAGGTAGTTCCGCTAGGCGCCGCGTGACTCTAACGATGATCGCCAACGAGGTGGGCGTCTCCCCCATGACGGTCTCCAATGCCTACAACCGTCCGGACCAGCTCTCGGAGCCTTTAAGAGAGCAGATCTTGGAGACGGCAAAGAGGCTCGGCTATCATGGTCCAGATCCTGTTGGGCGCTCCCTAAGGCGGCAGAGGACGGACGTGGTGGGCATACTCTACTCAAACCCGCTCTCCTACGCCTTCGACGATCCTGCAGCGATCTCTTTCCTGCGAGGTCTAAGCACCGTTACGGAGGAGGCGGACCTTGGGCTGCTGCTCGTGCCTGCGGCTGGGCCCGGATCGACCGCGGGACGCGATCCCCGGGCGGCCGCCCGAGCGGCGGTGGATGGCTTTGTGGTGTACTCGATGAGTGAGGCGGAGCCGTTGTTGGCGGCCGCCCTAGGGAGAGAGTTGCCGATGGTAGTGGTCGACCAGCCCCTTAAAGAGGGCGTACCCTTCGTCGGCGTCGACGACGAGGCCGCCGCCCGGAAGGCCGCTGAGCACCTCCTCGACCTAGGGCACCAAAGGTTCGCCGTCGTGTCCTTCGCCCTCTCCCCCGCCGGCCGGG
>JALZFP010000077.1 GCA_030861485.1 Actinomycetota bacterium
TGCAGGAGATCGTGCCCGGCCACTACCTGCCGGACATCATGCCGATTATGGGCCTTATAGACCCGGTCTCAGGGGCGTGGGACAAGTAATGGTCGGTACGGTCGTCGAGTACCTGAACTACGAGCCCTGGCGCTTTCTGGTCTCTTTCGGGGCGGTGCTGTTCCTCGTGCTGAACCTCGCCGCCATCTTTACGATGGCCGAGCGCAAGGCGTCGGCGTACCTACAACTGCGCTATGGACCGAACAGGGTGGGACCGCGCGGTTTGTTGCAGCCGGCGGCAGATGTGTTCAAGCTCTTCAGCAAGGAGAACCTCTCGCCGAACCGGGCGGACCTCTGGATCTTCCTGGCCGCGCCTATCGCCATGTTTATTCCGGCGGCTGCCGTGTGGCTCGTCATGCCGTTCGCGCCCGGGGCGGTGATCGTGGACCTAAACATCGCCATTCTCTTTTTCGTCTCCATCACCTCGATAGGCGCCCTGGGCGTCATCATGGCGGGCTACGGGAGCCGGTCGAACTTCTCGCTGCTGGGCGCTCTGAGGGGCGCTGGGCAGATGATCTCCTATGAGGTGCCGCTAATCCTGAGCCTGCTCGGCGTCATCATGCTCGCCGGGAGTCTCTCTCTGGTGGACGTCGTAAACGCCCAGAGCGGCGGGTTCTGGCACTGGTACTTCTTGCCACTGTTGCCGATGTTCGTGGTGTTCTACGTTGCGGGGCTTGCGGAGGTAAAGCGGGTGCCCTTTGACCTGCCGGAGGGGGAGAGCGAGATAGTCGGCGGCTACATGGTCGAGTACTCGGGGATGACGTGGGCCCTGATTCAGGCCTCCGAGTTCGCCACGATGGGCCTGATGGCGGCGATGAACGTGACGCTCTTTCTGGGCGGCTGGCAGCCGCCGCTCGACTTTCTGGACCTCGGCGCCTTCAACTGGGTCTGGTTCGGCCTGAAGACGGCCCTTCTCACGTTTACGTTTCAGTGGATAAGGTGGAGCGTGCCCCGTTTGAGGATGGATCAGTTGATGGACCTGGGGTGGAAGATACTCGTGCCGGCCTGCCTTGTCTGGCTGTTCGTGGTCGCGGGTGCAATGCTGGCGCTGCAAGGGGCTTAAGGGAGGATTCGCATATGTCTCAGCTAGGACAGGGAATTCTAAAAGGAATGGGGGTGACCATCGGGCACCTCTTCGGCAAGAAGGTCACGCGCCAGTACCCCGAGTACAAGCGCGACCTCCCCGAGCGGAGCCGCGGGCTGCTCACCGTGGATATGGATCGCTGCATCGCCTGCCTGCAGTGCATGCGAATCTGTCCGGATCATTGCATCTCTATTGAACAGGAGAAGCGCGACGCAGACGGCTCCGGCAAGGCCAAGCCGTACGCGGTTGGCTTCGTTATAGACGACTCACGCTGCATGTACTGCTCGCTCTGTGTCGAGGTCTGCCCGGTCAACTGCATCTACCACACAGAGGAATTCGAGGCCCAGGCCTACAACCGCCTGGAGCTTGCGAGGCAGTTCGGCGAGCGCCCCGTGGACCCGACGGTGGACCCGAAGCCAGCTGTCAAAAAGAAGAAAAAGCCCACCGGCAAAAAAGCCCCAAAGACCGTAGAGCGTCCCAGGACCGGAGAGGACGAAGCGGCTTGATCGTCGCGTTCGTCTTCCTGGCGTCAATGACCCTGATCTGCTCGCTGGGCGTGGTCCTGAGCCGGAGCGTGGTGCACTCGGCCCTGTTCATGTCGGGGGCTTTCTTAGGGGTGGCGGGCTTCTTCGTGATGCTCAACGCCCCGGCTTTAGCGGCGTTTCAGGTCCTCATCTACGTCGGGGCGGTGACCGTCGTGATCCTGTTCGGCATCATGTTCACCCAGAGACCGCAGGTGCGGCGCTTCAGGACAATCATGAACCGCCAGATCTGGCCGGGGCTGCTCGCCGCGATCGGCGTCGGGGCCTTTCTCGCGTATGTCTTGAGCGTACAGAACTGGGGCTCCACGGCTCCCGGGAACGGGCTGCGGGATGTATCCAACCTGGGTGAGGTCCTGCTCGGGGTAGGCGGAGCGCCCCCGATCTTCGGGCTGCTCTTCGAGGTCATCTCGATACTGCTCCTGGTTGCGGTGATCGCGGCGATCGTCGTTAGCCGCCGCAAGACGGGCGAGGGTGTGGACCGGGGGTTGGAAGAGTAATGCCGCCGCAGGCGCAAGAGTTTTTGAGCCAGTTGAACGCAGCACTCCCGCTCGAAGGATATCTGGTTGTGGGGGCGATCATGTTCGCCATCGGCGCGTGGGGGGCGCTTATCCGCCGCAACGCGGTGGTGGTGTTCATGTGCATCGAGCTGATGATCAACGCCGTCAACCTCTCCCTCGTGGCGTTCGCAGACTACCTGCCGGACGCGGGCGGTGCGGGGGTTGGCTATGCGGTGCTGGTGATCGCCGTTGCCGCGGCAGAGGTGGCGGTGGGGTTGGCGATTGCGCTGGCGGTGTACCGCTCGCGCAAGACGGTGAACGTGGACGAAGTAAACCTGATGAAGGGGTAGGACCTTTAGATGACCGTAGGACAGCAACTTATCATTGCGGCCATCCCAGGCTTCCCGGCTCTGGTCTTTCTCGTCCTGGCGCTCTTCGGGCGTTACCTTAGGGAGAACGCCCAGTTTATCGCCATCATCGGGCTCGTGTTCTCGCTGGTCTTCTCAAGCTTCTCTCTGGCCGCCGTCGCCGGCGTTACTGGCAAGGCTGGGCCGATAGACTTCGCGCTCAACTGGATCGACCTCGGCGAGGGCGGCTCTTTCCAGATGGGGGTATACATCGACGGGCTCGCTGCGGTGATGCTCGTCGTGGTGTGCTTTGTGAGCCTCATGATCCAGCTCTACTCAGGGGAGTTCATGCGGGACGACCCGCGCTTCGCCTGGTACTACGCAGTCCTGAACCTGTTTACCGCGTCTATGCTCGGGCTCGTGCTCGCGCCCAACTTCATCGAGCTGTATGTGTTTTGGGAGCTGGTGGGCCTGTGTTCGTACCTGCTGATCGGGCACTGGTTCGAGAGGCCTGCGGCGGCGAAGGCAGCACAGAAGGCGTTCATCGTGACGCGCATCGGGGACGCGGCGCTGTTCGTCGGAATCGTCATGTTCTGGAGGGCGACGGGGACGTCTTCTTATACAGGGATCTCTGAGGCGGCGCAGGCCGGGTTTATCGGCGGCTCCTTTTTCGCAACGGCGGTGGTTCTGGTCTTCGTGGGCGCCATCGGCAAGAGCGCCCAATTTCCGCTGCACGTGTGGCTCCCGGACGCGATGGAGGGCCCGACGCCGGTCAGCGCCCTGATCCACGCGGCCACGATGGTGGCGGCAGGTGTCTACCTCGTGGCGCGCACCTATGACATCTTCGTGCAGAGTCCGACCGCGATGCTAGTGGTGGCCTACATCGGCGGCTTCACGGCGCTCATGGCGGCGACGATGGCGCTAACGAAAAAGGACATGAAGCGGGTCATCGCCTACTCCACAGTCTCGCAGCTCGGGTACATGATGTTGGCGCTGGGGATCGGGGCGTTCTCGGCGAGCATCTTCCACCTCTACAACCACGCCTTCTTCAAGGCGCTCCTCTTCCTGGGGGCCGGCAGCATCATCTACGCGATGAACAGCTACAACATCTTCGATATGGGGGGGCTCAGGCACAGGATGCCGGTCACGTTCTGGACGATGGTCATTGCGGGGCTCTCGCTCGCGGGCATCTTCCCGTTCTCGGGCTTCTGGTCGAAGGATGCAATAGTAGTATCGGCGTTCGCGGAGCACTACTACGTGCTGTTCGTTATGGCGCTGCTCACGGTGTTCTTAACGGCGTTCTATATCTTCCGGGCAATCTTCGTGGCGTTCACGGGTGAGCCCAGGACGGAGGGCGCGCGGGAGGCGGTAGAGTCGCCGGGGATCATGACGGTACCGATGGTGATACTAGGCTTCTTAGCCGTGGTGAGCGGCCTGGCTGGCACCCCACTGGCGGACTACTTCGCCGAGATCGTCTCGCCGAGTGAGTTCGCCGTGGAGACACTTGCCCTAGAGCCGCACGAGTTCAACCTCCCGCTCGCGGCGCTCTCCGTGCTCGTTGCGGTGGGGGGCATAGCCCTCGCGTACGCGCTCTACGTGCCCAAACCAGAGCGGGCGGCCGCGCTCGCGAGGAGGTTCTCGGGCCTCTACACTTTCCTGGACAAGGGCTGGTACTTCGACGCGCTCTACGACCGAGTCTTCGTGCGTCCCGCGATGGCCCTCGGCCGCGCGACGCGGGAGTTCGACCGGCGCGCCCTCGGCGGGCTCGTCACGGGCGTAGGGAGGGGCACCGGGAGGCTCGGGGAGAGGCTCAGGCCGCTGCAGAGCGGCGGAGCGCAGAACTACGCCCTGTTCATACTGGTCAGCATCCTGATCCTCGGGGTAATCGTTGGGGGGCAGTACGCGTTCCTGGTGGTCGCCCTGATTGCAGCGGCCGCGCTGGCGGCGGTGGCGGTGGGTACACGCCTGTGATAACGACGATAACCATCTTCTTGCCACTTATCGGTGTCCTCTTGATGCTCCTGTTAAAGAGTGCCGACGAGAGGACCATTCGCTACACGGCTCTTGGGGTTGCTGCGGCGCCACTTTTGCTCTCGCTCTACGTCTACTTTGTACACGGCAGCGATCTGAGAGGTGCACCGCTGCTGACGCAGAGCTTCGAGTGGGTCTCCTCTCTGGGCATTGGCTACCGGGTCGGGCTCGACGGGTTGGGGTTCGGGATGTTCTTCCTCTCAGCCCTCTTGACGCTTATCGCCGTGGTCGCCGCGTGGGACATTAGGGAGAACCTCAGGCAGTACTTCGCGATACTCTTCGTCGCGGAGGTAGGGATGCTCGGGGTGTTCGCGGCTCAGGATTTAATCCTCTTCTATGTCTTCTTCGAGATCACGCTGATACCGATGTACCTGCTCGTTGGCGTATGGGGGGACGAGAACCGGCGCCGGGCGGCGACCAGGTTCTTTATCTACACCTTTCTCGGGAGCACGACGATGCTCGCGGGCTTTCTTGCCCTCGGGATACTATCGGGGCCCGA
Source organism: Actinomycetota bacterium (assembly GCA_030861485.1). Lineage (GTDB taxonomy): Bacteria > Actinomycetota > Rubrobacteria > Rubrobacterales > Rubrobacteraceae > Rubrobacter_F. The sequence goes on from JALZFP010000077.1 coordinate 5,040, forward strand.
ATTCTCGGTCGGGACGCTGACGGACGCGGGTGGGACGCTCTCGCGAGCAGCCCAGGTGGCTATCGCCGTGCCGATCTTGCTCGGGCTCCTCATAAAGGTACCGGCGGTCCCTTTCCACAGCTGGCTTTTAGACGTGTACGTCTCGAGCCCGACGAGCACAAACGTGGTGCTCTCAGGGATTTTGCCGAAGCTCGGGACTTACGGCCTGATCAAGATAGCCCTCCCCCTGTTGCCCCAAGGTGTGGAGCCTTTCTTGCCCTACGTGGCGATCTTCGGGGTCATAAACATTATCTACGGCTCGTTCGTGGCCTTTATGCAGCCGGACCTGAAGGCGCTCGTGGCGTACTCTTCCATAGGCACCTTGGGCTTCATCTTGCTCGGGATCTCGTCCGGCAACGCGATGGGCCTGAACGGCGCGGTGATGCAGCAGGTAACGCACGGCCTCTACTCGGCGCTCCTGTTCATCCTTGTCGGTATTATCGCGGCCCGCGCGGGAACCCGCCGGATCGGCGAACTCGGCGGCCTCGCCGCGCGCATGCCGTGGGCCGGTGGTCTCCTGGTCCTGGGGGCCCTGGCGGCGATGGGAGTACCAGGCCTCGCGGTCTTTGTGTCGGAGGCAATGAGCATTATCGGCGGCTTTGAGGCGTTCCCGGTGCAGGGCGTTCTGGCGGCTCTGGGTATCGTACTTGGGGCGATGTATCTGCTGTACATGGTGCGGCGCGTGGCCTTTGGGCCGATACAGAGACCGGCCCTCGAAGAGGTCGGAGATGCGGGACCTACCGAGATGGCGGCCATAGTGCCGCTCGCCTTTCTGCTCGTCCTGTTGGGGGTCTTTCCAAGCCTGATCGTCAGCGTCCAGAGCCCGGCCGTCGAGGTCGTCCTGACCGCGATAGGAGGTAGGTAGTGGTTACAGCGCAGACCTTCGCCGGGCTCCTGCCCGAGATCGTGGCGTTCCTTTTCTCGATAACGGTACTCATGGTCGGGGTCTTCGTTCCCCGCGCTCCCGGCCTCACGACCGGGCTGGCCGCCTTTGGCGCTTTGGCGACCTTCGTGGTTACGGTCGTGCTCCTAGCCGTAGGGTTCGAGGGGAGATTCTTCGGCAACGGGTACGTCGTAGACGACTTCGCGCTGTACTTCAAGCTGATCGTGGCCGTCACCGCGTTCTTTGCGGTCCTGGCCGCGGCCCGCTGGTCGGCGGAGACCGGCGATGCCCCGGAGTACCTGAACCTGATCCTCTCGGTTGCCCTGGGCGGGATGTTACTTGTCTCGATGCGTGACCTCTTTGGCATCTTCGTCGCGGTGGAGCTTGCGACGATACCGTCTTACGCGATGGTGGCGTTCGACCGGAGCCGTCGCGAGAGCGCCGAGGGCGGGATGAAGTACCTGCTCACCGGCATGATCGCCTCCTCCATCCTGCTCTACGGCATCGTCCTTATATACGGCGCCGGGGGCTCCGCCAACCTCGCGGACCTGGGACAGACTTTCTCCGGGCAGCTCTCGCCGGTCGCCCTCCTGGGCCTCGTCCTGCTCGTCTCGGGCTTCGCCTTCAAGGTCTCGGCGGCACCGTTTCATTTCTGGACCCCGGATGCCTATCAGGGCGCCCCTACGAGCGCGGCTGCGTTCCTCTCCGTAGCCCCGAAGGCGGCGATCTTTGCGGTGCTGCTCAGGATATTCCTCGAAGGGATGCCAGAGGCCGCGACGACGTGGACGGTGGTCGTGGCCGTGCTAGCTATCGTGACCATGTTCGTCGGCAACCTCCTGGCCCTGCGACAGCGCAACGTGCGGCGGATGCTAGCGTACAGCTCGGTGGCACACTCAGGGTATATACTCGCAGCCTTCGCGGCCTTGCAGGGGGCCGGGATACAGACGGCGGTTCAGGCCGTTCTGATCTACTCTGCCGCCTACCTCGTGATGAACATGGGCGCCTTCCTTGTAATAGACCTTGTCGGCGAGGAGGCGAAGAGCTACAACGGCCTCTTTAGGACGAGGCCGAGGGTCGCCTTGAGCATGTTCGTCTTTATGGCGGCGCTCGTCGGCATTCCCCCTTTAAGCGGGTTCTGGGGGAAGGCCTGGATCATACTCGCCGGTGCCCAGTCGGGCTCGGTGCTCGTCTACGTAACGGTCGGTGCGCTCGTGGTGAATAGCGTCCTCTCTGTCCCGTACTACTTCGGTATCATCCGCAATATGTTCTTTGAGGAGCCGGTTGTGGGCGCCGGGGAGTGGAAGGGGCTAAGTGCTCTCGAGTTCTCCGTGTACACCCTAGCCATAGTCACGACCCTCTTTATCTTCTTTATTGGCCCGCTCGCGGCGCTGGTAAGAACTTCGGGGCTGTTGTAGAAGTCTGACGGGTGCCCCCGGGCTTGCGCGATTTATGTATCGGTTATATAGGATATTAAGTAATGTTCATTCGACCTCTATAACTCTAGCCGCGAAACGCGACTTAGTGTAATCTTCCCGCTGCTATGAAAGGGGTTGTTCTAGTCGGGGGTCAGGGGAGCAGGCTGCGGCCTATTACCTATGATGTGCCCAAGGCCATGGTTCCCTTGAGGAACCGGCCGTTCATGGGTTACATGATGGATTTCTTGCGTGCGGGGGGACTCGAAGGGGCGGTACTCTCTATGGGCTACCTGCCGGACCCCATTCAAGGATATTTCCAGGGGCAGAATCTGAACGGCTTCTCAATAAACTATGCTGTCGAGGACCACGCTTTGGGTACGGCCGGCGGGATCAAGAACACTGAAGAGTACCTCGACGGTGAGCCCTTCGTCGTTGTGAACGGGGACGTCCTCTCGGGGATGGACCTGCGGGTGGCGATAGAGAGGCACAAAGAGTCGGACGCCCTGGCGACGATCGTGTTGATAAGCGTCGAGGACCCCACCGCCTATGGGCTCGTCGAGGTGGACCACGACATGCTGGTGCGCCGTTTCTTGGAGAAGCCCGCCGCCGACGAGGTGACGACGAACTTGGTGAACGCCGGCATCTACGTGATGCAGCCGGAGGTGCTTGCCATGATACCCGAGAACCAGGAGGTTTCGATAGAGCGTGAGATATTCCCTCACCTCCAGGCCGAGGGTCGTCTCAGGGCGTACGTCTCTAGCTCCTACTGGAGGGACATCGGCACGCCTCGGAGCTACCTCGCCGCCTCCCACGACGTGCTCTCCGGCGCCGTCGGCGCGAAAGAAGACTTCGACTACCTGCACGTGGATCCTTCGGTGATGACCGGCAAAGGTGTAAGAGTACTGCCGCCGATCTCGGTCTCCGCCGGGTGCGTCCTCAAGAATGGGGCCACGGTAGGGGGGCGCTCCTCGCTAGGGCGAGACTGCAGGATCGGGGAAGGGGCGGTGGTCGAGGGGAGCATTCTCTTCGACGGCGCGGAGGTCGAGGCGGAGGCGGTAGTGCGCGGCTCGATCATAGGCCCCCGGGCCCGAGTTGGGCAGGAGGCCATCGTCCGCGGGCTCTCCGTCCTCGGCGCCGGCTGCGTAGTCGGCGAGGGGAACGTGCTCGACCAGGGTGTCCGTATAAACCCGGGCGTCGTCTTGCCTCCCTACAGTATGACTTTCTAGCCGCTCGGCTTATCGGCGGGAAGCCGGAGGTCGATGGCCCGCTGCTTCTCGCAAACCCTACGCCGAAGTCCTCGCGGGCCTCTTCCACTAACAGTACTGCGTCGGCTGCTCGCGGCGAGCGAGCGACGTTCTCTGCCGGGCATGCTTCAATGGCCTACCGTTCGTGGGACGTCCCCTTTGCGGGAGGTGCGGAACGCTAACAGGTTTCTCGAATGTATTCAGGTGTGACGAGTGCCGCGACAAAGACTTCCTTCGAGGGCGCGGGCTCCCCTACGGTATGAGGGGGTGGGGAAGGAGTTCGTACGCACTCTCAAGTACGGGGGTTACCTCCGGTCGTGGAGAAGATAATGGCGCCGCTCCTGGCGGGAGTGCTCGGGGCTAGCCGGTTCGAGGTGGTTGCCGGTGCCGCTGCACCGCGCGGGCTTGGCAGGGGCGGTTTCAACCCGATAGAGCTTATGAGCAGAGGGGAAGCGGGGAGGATAGAGGCGCCCTTTTTGGATAAACTAAAGGCCGTGAGCAGGACCAGGAACCAGGTCGAGCTCTCCGCCGTGAAGCGCTGGGCGCTTACGCGGCACGAGGGTCTGTGGCGGGAAAAATCTCCTCGTCGACGACGTTTTCACCAGCGGCGCCACCGTGAGCGAGTGTTCTGGGGTCTTCGCAAGGCGGGCGCGGTCGAGGTTCATCCCCTGGCCTGTGTAGGACGGTTTAGGCTGGTCGGTTGGCCAGTCAGCGATACGAGTAGGAGGTGGATAGCGACTTGGTTCACGTAGACGAGCGGCCGGTAAAAGAGCCGACATCTCGCGGGCGAGCAATAGAGGCGAACCGGAACCAAGAGTTAATAGCAGAGGGCTGAAAAGCGGCCGACGAAGGAGGCCAGATGGACGTTATGGTCAAGGGGCGGAACATGCCGGTGACGGAGGCTCTCGAGCGGTACGCGACGGAAAAGGTGGAGCGAACCGCCAAGTTCTTCGACGAAGAGCACAGCGTTGCTCGGGCGGAGGTGGAGTTGATCCACGAACGCAACCGCTCGAACCCCGAGCCCGAGGTCGCCGACGCGACCCTGTTTATCAACGGCACGGTTCTGAAGGCCAGGGAGGCCTCGGCGGACATGTACGCCTCGATAGACCGCATGTCGGACAAGCTCGAGCGGCAGGTCAGGCGCTACCGGGGTCGCCAGCTCGACCGCTGGCACGGGCAGAGACAGCGGCACGAGATGGCCGAGGCCGGCCCCGTCTTTGTGGAGGACGAGGAAGAGATAGAGGCACGTATCGTGCGGACCAAACAGTTCCAGATGAAGCCTATGAACCCCGAGGAAGCTGCGCTCCAGATGGACCTCCTCGGCCACGCCTTCTTCGTCTTCACCAACGCTGATACCGGCGAGATAAATGTGGTATACCGGCGCCGTGACGGAAACTATGGGCTAATAGAGCCCGCAAGGTAGCAAGCGGACGGGCGAGGAGGGCCAACACCCCAGTCGGGCGCCCGAGCAAGGAACGAAACTTTGGCAAACCTGTTGACAAAAATTTTACGTATGGGCGAGGGCCGGAAGGTCAAGGCGCTACAGAGAGGCGTCGAGGCCGTCTCCGCCCTCGAGCCCGAAATAGAGAAGCTCTCCGATGACGAGCTCAGGGCAAAGACCGAGGAGTTCCGGGAGAGGCTGGCCGGTGGTGACACGCTCGACGACATCCTGCATGAGGCCTTCGCGGTCGTGCGGGAGGCGTCGAGGCGCACCTTGGGGATGCGCCCCTTCGACGTGCAGGTGATGGGCGGCATCGTGCTGCACGAGGGCAAGATTGCCGAGATGAAGACCGGCGAGGGAAAAACGTTGGCCGCTACCATGCCCGTCTACCTCAACGCCCTGGAGAGCAAGGGCGTACACGTCGTCACGGTCAACGACTACCTAGCCAGGCGCGACGCGCAGTGGATGGGTGAGATCTACGAGCTCCTCGGCCTGACCGTCGGCCTGATACAGGATGGTCACGGTTCCGAGGAGCGGAGGGTAGCCTACGCCGCTGACATTACCTACGGCACCAATGCCCAGTTTGGCTTCGACTACCTACGCGACAATATCGCCACCTCCATGGACGGCCTCGTCCAGAGGGAGCTCAACTACGCCATCGTGGACGAGGTCGACTCGATCCTTATCGACGAGGCCCGGACCCCGCTAATAATCTCCGGCATGCCCGAAAGCGCTGCCGACACCTATTACCGCTTCGCCGCCGTCGTGCCGCGCCTCAAAGCGGGCGAGGACTACGAGGTGGACGAGAAGAAGCGCCAGGTCGCTCCGACGGAGGCCGGTGTCGCGAAGGTCGAGAAGCTCATAGGGGTGGAGAACCTCTACGACGACGTGAACACGAACCTGGTCCACCATCTCAACCAGGCGCTGAAAGCGCACACGTTGTTCCACAGGGACGTCGAGTACATCGTCCGGGACGGCAACGTATACATCGTAGATGAGTTCACGGGGCGCGTGCTGGAGAGCCGACGGTACTCGGAGGGGCTTCACCAGGCCATAGAGGCCAAGGAGGGCGTGGCGATTCAGGAAGAGAACCAGACGGTCGCCACGATCACCATCCAGAACTACTTCAGGCAGTATGACAAGCTCGCCGGCATGACTGGTACGGCTGCCACCGAGGCCGACGAGTTCATGCACATATACAAGATGGCGGTCGTCTCGATACCCACTCACAAGGAGATGATTCGGGAGGACAAGGACGATCTAGTCTACAGGAGCAAAAAGGCCAAGTACGACTCTGTTGTACAGGACATCGTCGAGCGCCACGAGAAGGGCCAACCGGTCCTGGTGGGCACCGTCTCAGTCGAAGTATCGGAGCACATCTCGACACTCCTCAAGCGGCGCGGCATAAAGCACAACGTCCTTAATGCCAAGCAGCACGAGCGGGAGGCAGAGATCATCGCGGAGGCTGGCGAGAGGGGCTCGGTTACGATCGCTACGAACATGGCCGGTCGAGGTACCGACATTAAGCTTGGCGGGGGGGTTCCGGAGCTTGGGGGGCTCTACGTCCTGGGGACCGAGCGACACGAATCGCGCAGGATCGACAACCAGCTCCGCGGCCGCTCCGGGCGACAGGGCGACCCGGGCGAGTCGAGATTCTACCTCTCGTTCGAGGACGATTTGCTCCGGCGCTTCGGCGGACAGCGGATGCAGAGCGTGATCGACAGGATCGGTCTGGAGGAGGACGTGCCGATCGAGGCAGGCATGGTCTCCGGCTCCGTCCGGCGCTCCCAGGAACAGGTCGAGAGCCAGAACTTCCTAATCCGCAAACGCATTCTCGAGTACGACGATGTCCTGAACAAGCAGCGTGAGGTAATCTACTCGATGCGACGCGATATCCTCATGGGAGAGGACGTGGATACCTGGGCGTTTGTCGAAGAGGTCCTCTCGGACGTGGTCGGCCAGTACGTTTCCGAGAACGTCTACCCCGAGAACTGGGACATGGAGACGCTCTCCGCGGAGATCAACCGCTTCTACCCGAGCCAGATAGACTTCAAGTCCCTGGATGTGGAGAACCTTACGAGCGAGGAGACTATGGAGATGGTCCTCGAGGATGCCCGTGAGCGTCTGGAGGAGCGCAAGGCCGAGTGGGAGGAACGGACGGCGGAGCTCCAGAAGCGCGGCCTCGAGCGCACCGACGGCCTCGCAAGCTTCGAGGAGGCAGAGCGCAGGACACTGCTCTCGCTCGTGGACTCTCGCTGGCGGGAGCACCTCTACGACATGGAGACGTTGCGTGAGGGGATCGGCTGGCGCGGTCTCTCCCAGCGGGACCCGCTGGTGGAGTACAAGCGCGAGGGCTTCGACATGTTCCAGGAGATGGAGCAGGGGCTCAGGGAAGACTACGTAACCTATATCTACCGCATAGAGAACGTCAAGCTACGCGAGGAGGACATACAGAAGCTCTCCTACAGTGGCGGAGGCGAGGAGCCGAGCCGGGCCCCGAAGAGTCCCCGCAAGGCGGAAGAGAAGATCGGCCGCAACGACCCATGTCCTTGCGGCTCGGGCAAGAAGTACAAGAAGTGCGGGATGTTGAACACTCCCGAGCACCAGCGGATGATTGCTCAGAACCCCAATCCGGCTGCTACCGCAGGTTAGTGTCTGAGCTCAGCGAGAAAGTCGCGGAGCTCAAAGGGCGTCTCTCTGAGCTGGAGGAATTCTTCGACGTGGAGGCTTTGCGAGGCCGCGCCGCGACTCTGAGCGAGGAGATGAGCCGTCCCGATTTCTGGGACGACCAGGAGGAGGCCCGCGCGCTGTCGGCGGAGTCCGCACGGGCCGAGGGCCGGTTGCGCCTGCTCGATGGGCTGCGCTCCCGGGTCTCGGACGCCGACGAGCTTCTGGAGCTGGCGGAGGGCGACGAAGAAATACTGCGCGAGGTGGCCGAGGAGCTGGGGAGCGTGGAGAGAACCCTGGAGGAGCAGGAGGTGGCGAGGCTCTTCAGCGGCCCGTACGACGAGGGGGCGGCGATCCTGACGATAAACTCCGG
>JALZFP010000112.1 GCA_030861485.1 Actinomycetota bacterium
TTCTTCCGGTAGGACGTCCGTTCACAACACGACCATCCCTCTAACGTCCCTCGGAGAGCTCGGCCTCCAGCTCGTCCACGAACTGCCGGGCGGTGCGCCCGCTCCTCCCGGCGTGCCAGCGGTCCCAGAGGAGCGCCCTCTCTCTCAGCTCTTCACTAGATATCTTTATCCCGCGCTCCTCGACGAGCCCGGAGACCATCTTCAGGTACCTCTTCTGGTCGGGGGCGGGGAAGGTCACGCGCAGGCCGAAGCGGGCGGCCAGAGACAGCTTCTCCTGCATAGTGTCGCGGGTGTGAACGTCGTCGCTGACGGAGCCAGCTCCACCTTCTTCGCGCTCGGAGAAGCGTTCGCGGATCAGGTTGCGGCGGTTGGAGGTAGCATAGAGCCGGACGTTCCCGGGCGGCTCCTCGATACTGCCTTCGAGGAGGGCCTTGAGCGCCTTGTACTCTACCTCGTGCTCCTCGAAGGAGAGGTCGTCCACGAAGAGAATAAAGCGCGGGCCGCGGCCGCGCAGGGCATCAAGCAAGTCCGGTAGCTCCTTGAGGTCCTCCTTGGCGAGCTCGACGAGCCGGAGGCCGAGATCCGCATACTCGTTCAGGACGGCCTTTACGGTCGAGGACTTGCCGGTGCCCGGCAGCCCGTACAAGAGCGCGTGGTGGGATGGAAGTTCGGCGAGGAGGCGTTTGGTATTCCTAATCAGGGGCTCGCGCTCCCGCTCGTAACCGATCAAACCCTCCAGGCGCACCGGGTCGGGGTGCGGCACAACCCGGAGATCGCCATCCTTCCAACGGAAAGCCCGATAGCGTCCTAAGGGTCCGGCGCCGTAGAGAGCGTAGTGCTCCGCGAGCGTCCCGGCTAGCTCGCCCCAGTCGCTGCTCGCCGCAAGCTTTTTGGCGAGAACCCGGTGGGGAGAAGCGCCGGGTTCGTAACCGGAACTTCGTGGGGGAACCCAAAGCCCGGCAAGCTCGGGGACTGCCTCTTCCGCGGCGCCAAAAAGTGTTTTGGTGTCGAGGTCGAAGAAAGCACGCAACATTCGTAGATCCCTGCGAGCCTGCTCCAATAGTGGTGGACTCAATTCTCCCTTCTCGGCGGCGAGGGCGAACGGGTACTCTCCCTTCAGGATACGTTCGACGAGGTGCGCCTGCCAGGCATCCTCTAGCAGGGGTTTGGGAGCGCAGGCGAGCTCTCCCCACAGGTGGGAGCAGGCATCGGCGACGAGTTCCGGGTCGGGTCTTTCGGTAGCGAGCAGCCTGAGCAGGGTCAGGAAGTCCCGCCCCGCCTCCGAGTCGAGGACGCCTCGGAGGGCGGCTATCCCCCGCGCCCGCGGCAGTAGCCGGTCGAGGTCTGCCCTGTTCATGCGGTCTGGAGCTCTAGCGAAGACCGGCGCTCAACGAACGGCAGGTGGTAATCCGAGCTGCGGGATGCTGGACTCTGCTTCAACCGCCGAAGAGGCGGGACCAGAAGCCGCCGCGATTCTTGAGGGCGTCGAGCTCAGCTTCGAGCCGCACGCGTTCCTCGTAGAGGGTTGCCTTCTCCTCGACCAGATCCGTCTTCTCCTGCGTGAGGCGATCGCGCTCGTACTCTAGCTTCGCTTTCTCCTCTTCGAGGGTAGAGATGGTCTTCTCCTGCAGTTCGCGCTGGAACTCGATGAGGTTGAGACGTTCAATCTCGGACCACAGACGGTCTATCTCCATCCTCGCCGCGTCCCGCTCCCTCTTTACCTCCTGGATCTGTCGGGTGCGCTCTTCGAGGCGCGTCTTGTAGTCCTGGCCTAACTGGAGCAAACGCTCGTAACGCTCGAACGGGACCGCCGGCAGGCGCGAGGTCCCCTCGAAGGCCTCGTCCCCGATTACCTCTCCCTCAAAAACCTCCTCTTCCTCCGTCCCCTGGGAGTCGTTCGCACCACCGGTGGACCCCAACGTCCTCGCCAGCTCCTCAACCTCCGAGAGCAACAAGCTGTAACCACCCCGGGCGGTACGCTCGGCTTGCAGGCGCCCCTCTGCCACGTAGCGCCGGACCGTACTCGCCGACCGGCCCAAGATAGCCGCCGCTCCACCGAGTCCGATGCGCTCTTCCCTAACCTCCCTGGGGTCCATGCAGGCATTCTACTGGCCACCGCGAGCGTCGGCCAGTAGGAGCGATCGATGGGCGATAAGCTTTCAGCCAACCAGCAAGGCCGCGAGAACGAGGGTTGGTATTAATAGGATGATACAGGAGGCCAGGAGACCGGCCACGCTCCATTGCGCGCCGCGCGCTCCCTATCGGGATTGTAACTAAAGCCAAGAGCTACCTATGCTCTGAGGACCTCCCCGCCCCAGACCTCGACCGGTATCTCCGGCAGGGGCTGGGTCGCAGGGCCGTTCACGACCGCCCCGCCGTTCGCCGGGTCGAAGACCGAGCCGTGGCAGGGGCAGGCGAGGTTGCCGTCGTTGTAGCCCACGGTGCACTGGCGGTGCGTGCAGATCGCCGAGTACGCCGCGAAGTCGCCGCCCTCAAGGTGTACCAGGACCGCCTGCTGCCCGGTCTCTTCGTCGGTAAACTCGACTGCCGAGCCCTGCGGCACATCGGACTCCTGGGCGATGGCCGCCCCTCTCTCGACCTGGGCGACCCCGCCGTTCGCTGCGCCGGTCTCGGTCGACTCCGATGCCCCCTTAACGGCCCCC
>JALZFP010000126.1 GCA_030861485.1 Actinomycetota bacterium
CGGGCCAGTTGTGCGGGATTCGGGGCTGACGTAAAGGGACCTTAGCCGTAGAATAGCTCCATGTTAGGACGCTACGCAGAACTCAAGGCGCAGCTGCCGCCGGGTACGATCCTCTTCTACCAGGTCGGGACGTTCTTCGAGACCTTCGAGGAGGACGCCAAAACGATCTCCAAGGAGCTCTCGATCCGGTTGACGAGCCGCGAGGCGGCGGGCTACACCGGGGGCCGAGTACCGCTCGCCGGCGTCCCGGGTCACGCTCTGCAGGAGCACCTGGCGACGCTTCTCCGTAAGGGACACTCCGTCGCGGTCGCCGAGCAGAGGCAGCACCCGACAAAGCCCAAGCAGTTCACGCGAGAGATCACGCGCACCCTCACCCCCGGCACCGTGATCGAGGATAACGTCCTCGTTGCCGGGGAGTCGAACTACCTCGCCACCGTCGTGAGGAGGGACGGACGGGCGGGTATCGCGGTCGTCGAGGCCTCTACCGGTGAGTTCACCGGGACCGAGGTCCCCGAGGAGGAGATCTCCGCCGAGCTCGAACGCTGGTCGCCTAAAGAAATGGTCGTCCCCGAACGCACCGCCGCCGAGGACCTGCCAAAGATAAGGGCAACCATAAGCTCGGCCCCGCGCTGGACTTTCGAGCCCTCCGCCGGCGAGCAGGCCCTGAAGAGGCACTTTGGGGTCTCGAGCCTCAAGGGCTTCGGTCTCGACGGGCGCGCCGCCTTGATAGGGGCGGCGGGGGCACTATTGCAGTACCTCTCCTCTCTGCGCGGCGGGAGTCCGCCGGAGCAGGTAGTCTCTTTCAGGCCCTACTCGCCGGCCTCGGGGATGGTGCTCGACGCAGCGACCCGTCGTAACCTGGGCCTCGACGAGATGATAGAGACGATAGACCGGACGCGAACGCCGATGGGGCAGCGTGCCCTGCGGCGCTGGATCGAGCGCCCCTTGCTAGAAGTAGACCGCATAAACCAGCGCCTCGAAGCCGTGGACGCTCTGGTCTCCGACTACATGCTGCGCGAGGAGGCCCGCGAGCAACTCGGTAGCATTTCAGACATCGAGCGCATCGCCACCCGGATAGTCCGCCTCTCCGCCTCCCCGAACGACCTGCTCTCGCTAAAGGGTGCTTTGGAGGTCATAGGCCCGCTGAAAGAGGCGCTCGCACCCGCCGCCCCCGAAGGGTCGCTGCTCTCGCGCACCCTCAGGGCGATGGAGGAGCCGCCAGGGGTTAGGGAGCTTATAGCAGCGGCTATTAGCGAGGAGTCCGGCGAGATCATCCGCGCCGGCTACTCTTCGAAGCTGGACGAGGCCCGCGAGTTCCGCGACGGCGCCCATGGGTGGCTGACCCGCTTCGAGGCTGACGAACGCCTCAAGACCGGCCTGAAGACCCTGAAGGTCGGCTACCGGGACGGCGAGGGCTATTTTATCGAGGTTGCGGGCAAGGAGTCCCACTCTGTGCCACCCCGCTACGAGCACCGCAAAGCTCTCAAGCACAACGCCCGCTACGTCACCGTTGAGCTCAAGGAGCACGAGTCGAGGATGCTCACCGCGCGTGAGGAGGTCGAGCGGTTGGAGCGGCAGATACTCGGGGAGATCCGGGCTGCCGTAAAGGAGGCCGCCCCGCAGCTTCAGCGCGTGGCGCGCGCCGTCGCGGTCGTGGACGTCGTCTCCTCGTTCGCCGCGGCGGCGAACGAACTGCGTTACTGCCGTCCCGAGATCACGGGGGAGCGGGGCTTGAGCGTCAGCGGTGGGCGGCATCCCGTAGTCGAGCACAACCAAGGAACACCGTTCGTGCCCAATGACTCGCGGATGGACGGGGATTCGCGGCTCCAGATCATCACCGGACCAAACATGGCCGGAAAGTCGGTCTACCTCCGGCAGGTCGCCCTCATCGCCCTACTTGCTCAGACCGGCTCCTATGTCCCCGCCGAACAGGCCAGCCTGGGCGTCGTGGACCGCATCTTCACGCGGGTGGGGGCGGAGGACCGGCTGGCGAGCGGGGAGTCAACGTTCATGGTCGAGATGACCGAGGCGGCGAGCATCTTGAACAGCGCGACCGAGCGCAGCCTCGTGATCCTGGACGAGGTTGGGCGCGGCACCTCGACCTATGATGGGATGAGCCTCGCCTGGGCCATCGCCGAGTACCTGCACGACGACGTGCAGTCCTTGACGCTCTTTGCGACCCATTATCACGAGCTGACGCGCCTCGCGGAGATCCTGCCAGGCTGCGAGAACTACAAGGCCACCGTCGAGGAGGTGGGGGGCGAGATCGTCTTCCTCCACCGCATCGAGCCCGGCGCAGAGTCCTCCTCCTACGGCGTCCACGTCGCCCGTCTCGCCGGTTTGCCCCGCCAGGTAACCGATCGTGCCGGTGAGATTCTGGGCCGCCTTGAATCGGAGGGCGTTAAGGACTTCGCTGGGTGAGGTTGTGAAGCTGGGGGCTATTCGAGAAATACGCCCGGGCCGCGTTGTTCGACCGACCACTCGGTGCGAAGTGGAGAGCACGCTCACCCTAGCCCGGCGTGGGTGACGCTAAAATAGGGGTATGAGCAAGACTAACGGGGAAGGTAGGAGTGGAACGTGCGGTCTCTGCGATCGGACGGTACAGAGGCTGACCCGGCACCATCTAGTCCCCAAGACGCGCCACAAGAACAAGCGGAACAAGAAAACGTTCGACCGGCAGGAGATACATAGCACGGTAGGCCTCTGCTCTCCCTGCCACCGGCACGTACACACCGTACTCGACAATAAAGAACTCGAGCGCGAGTACAACACGCTCGAGGCCCTCAAGGCACACCCCGACATTGGCAGGTTCGTCGAGTGGGTCAGCCGCAAGCCTCATGGCACTACTGGGGTGACGAGCACCCGCCGCGACGTCGGATAAGGGGGCGTCTAGGCGGCGGGGCGTACGAGGGGGCGTCGGCTACTACCCGGCGCCTGCTACGGGGAGTATCCTTGCAAGGAGACGGGCCCTTTGTTGCCGTCCACTATCTTCCCGGCGTCGTCAGCCGGCGCACGATTCGCCTGTGCATCTCGTGGAGCTTGGCTAGTGACGAGCCGTCGGCTACGCCCGGCCTGATCGGGCTGCCCTCCACGGTGTACCGCCCATCAGCCCCGATGTACTTTACTGCAACCTCGGTGTCCTCTGCCCTCGTTCGCGTGGCGACCTCCAAGACTCCCGTCACGGCGCCTACCTCCTTCGTCATGATGCCCCCTATGATCGAGTGCCCCTCATACTCGCGGTGTGTGCCAAGAAGTC
>JALZFP010000128.1 GCA_030861485.1 Actinomycetota bacterium
TTCCACGCCTACGATCGGATGCTCGAACGGTATCCACAAATGCGAGAGCAGGTCACCTTCCTCGCCCGGTGCCAACCCTCACGCGGCGACATCCCCGAATACGCAAGGTACGCTGAGGACATCCAGAACGTCGCTGGCGAGATCAACGAGAAGCACGCCACCGGCTCCTGGAAGCCCATCGAGCTCTCGATGGAGGACGATTTTCCCCTCTCCGTTGCGGCCTACAAAAACTACGACGTGCTCCTCGTCAACGCCGTCCGCGACGGTATGAACCTCATCGCCAAAGAGGCCGTGATCGCCAACGAAAAAAACGGTGTTCTCCTCCTCTCCGAGAACGCCGGCGCCCACGAGGAACTCGGCGAGCATGCCCACACCGTCAATCCCTTCGATATAGACGAGCAGGCCGACGCCCTCTACGAAGCACTGACCAAGCCCGAAGACGAACGCGCCCGCCGCGCAGAGGAGCTAGAACAAACCATAAGGTCCTACACCATAGAAGAGTGGGTTGAGGCGCAGCTGAGGGACATCGCTGCTTATCAAGAGCGGCAGAGGTAGAGTTGCAAATAAACGTCTTTACAAGGCTCCCAGCCATTTTCGTCGGGCTAGCCAACTTGGTCGTTCTGGCCGACCCTAACAGCGTCGTTACCGCTTAGCAGGCTGGTTCTTGCCTTCCCCCTGCCGGCCATCCTTGGGCGATGCAGGGGCGAAAACTAATGCTCTACTTCTCGTCTAGCAGCGCGCGCAAGACCTTGCCGACCTCCTCGATGTCCACAACGAGGTCGGCCTCGGAGTCGATCTCCGGCGGTCCTTCCTCACTCTTTACCCCGACTCGCAACATCTCCGAGAGCGTGCCTTCTTCGCGCAGAGCATCTAGCTCCCGGAAGGCGTCGAGATCGGTCATGTCGTCTCCCATGAAGAGCGCCTTCTCGGGCCCGTACTCCTCGACGACCTTGCGGGTCGCGGTGCCCTTGTCGGCGCGTATGGGGGGACGGGCTTCGACCACGCCGCGCCCTACGGTGATTCTCAACCCCAGCCGTTCTCCCTCGCGCTCTACGAACTCCTTGCACCGCTCGCCTACTTCGGGCGAAGCGTTGCGGTAGTGGATCGAGGCCGTGATGCCCTTCTCCTCAACGAAGGCGCCCAGTGGTTCCAGCTCCTCCCGCGCCCTCCTTTCCAATTCTTCTACCGCTTCTACATAAGGGGCGGCTTCGGGGATGATCTCTACCTCGCCGTCGCGCAGGATCTCGAACCCGTGGTTGCCGTAGTACACAACCTCCTCGAGACCTACAAGCCGCAGAGCGTCCTCGGCTGCCCGTCCGCTGACGCCGGCCACGACACGACATCTCTCGCTCAGGCGTCGCAAGAGTTTCCGCAACTCCTCGGGAACCTCCGACATGTCCGGGCTTGGGACGATGGGGGCTAGTACCCCGTCTATATCCGTCAGAACGGCGACCATTTCCGGCTGTTGCGCCCAATTACTGAGCTGTTTACACGCCTCTTCGCTCACGGCGGACCGGCTACCGGCGTGCCTCGCCGGAGATGAGCACGACCCGCAGGTCGTTGACGTTCGTGCCGGTGGCGCCGGTGAAGACGAGAGCGTCGCCGGCTTTTAGCGCGTTATACGAGTCGTTCTCGTCGAGGGCCCTGGCAGGATCCACGCCGCCCTCGCGGATGGCGGCTACGGTCTCTCCGGTCACCAGGCCTCCTGCGGCGTCCGTCGAGCCGTCGGCGCCGTCGGTGTCTACGGCGAGGGCTGCCCAACTCTCGATGCCCTCGAGCTCCACGGCCAGGGTCAGGGCGAACTCCTGATTGGGGCCGCCCATACCCTCTCCGCGTACCACGACCGTTGCCTCCCCGCCCGTTACAACGGCGCACGGTGGGGGGAGGGGATTTTCGCTCTCCAGAATCTCCTTCACGACCGCCGCGTGTAGACTGGCTACATGCCGGGCGTCGCCGGTTAGGTACGTGCTGAGAAGGAGGGGCTCGTAGCCGAGCTCGCGAGCCTTCTCCGCCGCAGCCGAGGCCGTAAGTCGGCTGCCGCCCACGACAATGTTCGTAAGCTTCTCGAAGGCTTCGTGGCCTGGCTTGGGGGTCTCGTGTGCCTCTTGGAGGTGATCGGTGACGCTCTGGGGCGGGGCTACCTCGTAGCGTTCGAACACTCTTCGCACGTCTTCGAGGGTTGTCGGGTCGGGGGCGGTGAGACCGCTGCCGATAGAGGAGGGCTCGTCGCCGACGACGTCGGAGAGCAGGAGTGCCACGACGTGGGCGGGCGCAGCTCGCCGGACGAGGTTGCC
>JALZFP010000140.1 GCA_030861485.1 Actinomycetota bacterium
ACATCTATGGGCCCCGGGGCACCCGAAGAGGGGATGACCCGAGGTGGCGGCACCGGCGAACCCGGTAGCGAGGACCTTGGGGGTCGCGTCGGTCCTGAAGGACGCGCGGAAGGCGGCGGTACGACGAAGTCCGGTGATGGGGACCGGGAAACGTCGCGGCGCGAGGCGGAGCAGGAAGAGAGCGGGCTTACCAAGGTTTGGAGGCGCGTTCGGAGCTAAGAACCGCTTCTCTCCGGCCGGCAGACGGACCGGGATAACTGCTTAGAGACCCCAAGACGAGGGCTTGCGCGAAGCTGGCCCTCACTTCGTGCACCCATCTCCGCTTTGTACCGTCGTTTGACTCGCGCATGGCGGGAATTTATCGTGTCTTGTGGGTGGTGAGGTAGGTGAGAGGGAGCCCGCTGCGTTCTTTCTCGACCTACGCGTGAGATAACGGCGCCGGTGTGGCTTTGTGATACTGGCGCGGAGAGGAGACCGGCATGCTAAAGCCTCCGAATGCCGAGCAGTTACGCGAGATCTCGGCCTACTACAACCTGGAGCTCTCGAATACGGATGTCCAGGATCTCCTCGGGCTCATAGAGCGTAAAGAGTGCCTGATAGCTCGTCCATAGAGATCAACGCCGACCGTCTCTGGTCCCGCCTCTCCGAGCTCGCGAAGATCGGGCGTATCGAAGCCAGGGGCGTAACCCGCCTCTCTTTCACCAAAGAGGAGCGAGCCGCCAAAGACCTGGTGGCCTCCTACATGCGGGAGGCAGACCTCGAGGTTCGTGAGGATACCGCTGGGAACTTGATCGGCCGGCGTGAGGGCAACGACCCTGAGGCGCCGGTTGTGCTAACCGGCTCGCACGTCGATTCTGTCCCGAACGGTGGCGACTTCGACGGCCCTCTAGGGGTGCTCGCGGCGGTGGAGGCACTACAGGTGATAGAAGAGCAGGCTAACGAGACGGAGCGCCCCATAGAGGTCGTCGCGTTTACGGACGAGGAGGGTGCGCGGTTCGGCTTCGGTATGATCGGGAGCCGCGCAACGGCCGGCACCTTGACCCCAGAAGACCTCGATCGTGAGGACGAAGACGGCGTCTCCATAGCTGAGGCTATGCGAGACGCTGGCCTCGCTCCAGAGAGGATAGGAGAGGCTGCGCGGCCCGAAGGGTCCGTCCATGCCTACGTCGAGTTGCACATCGAGCAGGGCAGGATACTGGAGAACGAGGGCCTCCCCATAGGCCTCGTAATTGGCATCGCTGGCCCGGTCTGGATTCGGTTCACCCTGGAGGGCGAGGCGGGTCACGCGGGCACCACCCCCATGAAGCTTCGGCGCGACGCCCTGGCGGCCGCCGCCGCTGTTGTGGGCACGATCGAGACGGAGGCCGCGAGGACCGGCACGACCGTCGGGACAGTCGGCCAGCTCGACCTCTCGCCCGGCGGCATCAACATCATCCCCGGGCACGTCTCCTTCTCTCTGGACCTGCGCGACATAGACCAGGGGGTGCGCGATGGGGTGGAGGCCAGGATCTCGGACGAAGCCGGACGCATCTGTAAGGAGCGTAGCATCGAACTCGCAACAGAGAACCTGCAGAGGCTCCCGCCCGTGCCCTGCTCGGAGGTCGTTCGAGGTGCCGTGCGGGAGGCTTGTGAGGCTGTAGGATACGAACCCTTCGAGCTCGCAAGCGGGGCCGGACACGATGGGATGCAACTCGCCGATCTATGTCCGGTGGGCATGCTCTTTGTCCGCTCCAAATACGGCCTTAGCCACAACCCGGACGAGTACAGCTCTAAAGAGGACTGCGCCGCCGGGGCCGACGTCCTCTACCGTGCGCTGCTCAAGCTCGGAGGAAGGTCCTGAGCCGGAGTAGAATTGCGCGGCAGGAGAAAGTGCCTTATATTACGACACATCAATCAGCCGGTGGGGCACGACCGGAAGGGGGTGAGGGTCATCGAGACGGCGACGGTTAGCGGCCTGGTCGAGGCTGTCCGGGACGAGGTGATCGGGTGGCGGAGATACCTGCACCAGAACCCCGAG
>JALZFP010000180.1 GCA_030861485.1 Actinomycetota bacterium
CGAATTTCCCCCGGCAGCCCCATCAACAGATAGGTCTCTTCACCAGCCGTCGCTGCTCGGTGCCTCGTGCCTCTCCGTAGAGCCGTCAACCCCGGCGATAAGATGGTGGTCGGTATCCTCGACGTCGACCACCTTCGAGGTTGTCGAGGGTCTGGCTACGGGGGCAACGCATAAGGGGGTTGAACAAACGGTATTCGTGCCCGCTCCGTATGGGCAAGTATCACGCCGCTGCTCTGATAAGCTAGCTTCGGGAACCGTGTTGTGTACTTTGGGGAAGAGGGTTTAGGTATGTTCGAGGGCTTCGAACGCGTGCGGATAGAGACGGAGGGGGCGAGCATCAAC
This sequence comes from Actinomycetota bacterium, assembly GCA_030861485.1. GTDB lineage: Bacteria > Actinomycetota > Rubrobacteria > Rubrobacterales > Rubrobacteraceae > Rubrobacter_F. Next base: position 343 of record JALZFP010000180.1, read on the forward strand.
GCCGTTTGTGGGGGTAAGGGGCCGCCGGTACTCTTGCTGCACGGCTATCCGCAGACCCTCGTTATGTGGCACCTGGCCGCACCTCGTCTCGCCGAATCCTTCACCGTTGTTGCGACGGACCTGCGGGGCTACGGTGACAGCTCAAAGCCTGAGGGCGGTGCGAACCACGCCGCCTACTCGAAGCGGGCGATGGCCGCGGATCAGGTCGAGGTGATGGAGGCTTTGGGGTTCGGCTCCTTCGCCGCCGTCGGTCACGATCGAGGCGGTCGCGTCGCGCACCGGATGGCGCTGGACTACCCGGAGAGGGTTACTAAGCTGGCTGTCCTGGATATCGTGCCGACGCATTATGTCTTCGTAACGGCGGACAAAGAGCTTGCAACGGCCTACTACCACTGGTTCTTTCTCATCCAACCCTACGACCTGCCGGAGCGCCTCATCGGGGCAGATCCGGACTACTTTCTTGGCAAGAAGCTGGGCGGGTGGGGGACGGGGATCGAGATGTTCGTCCCCGAAGCCTATGCCGAGTACGAGCGTTGCTTTAACGATCCGAAGACCATACATGCCAGTTGCGAGGATTACCGGGCCGCCGCCACGATAGACCTCGAACACGACGAGGCCGACCGAGACCAGAGGGTCGAGTGCCCCCTTCTGGCGCTCTGGGGGGAGAAAGGCGTCGTGGAGAGGCTTTACGAGGTGTTGGAGGTCTGGAGCGAGTACGCCCGCAACGTGCGGGGCAGAACGCTTCCTTGCGGTCACTACCTGCCCGAGGAGAGGCCTGGGGAGACGGTGGGGGAGTTGGTCTCGTTCCTAGAAGATCGAGGTTGTTAAACTGGCTAGGTCGTGGAGAATGCGGACCGGCGTGTGGAAGAGGAGAGGACCCGGATAGAGGCGGAGTACCGCGAGTTGCTCAAGAACTCGGTGGCGTTCGAGAAGAGAATCCGCAACCGCTGGCGCGAGAAGAGCCGGCAAAAAAACGCCCGTATCTCCGAGCTCGAAGCGCGCGTCGAAGAGCTCGAACGGGAGGTCGAGCTACTAAAGGGAGATCGGACGCAGGGGTAGCCTGCCATGGGGTGGAGGCTCGCTTCAGGTCAGCCTGAACCTCCTAGATCTCACGCTCGCCTCGGCGCTCGCCTCGGCGCTCGCCTGGACGAGCCTCATGGCTCATATCCGGGGCGCCGGTGAAGCCGCCAGGCCCCGTGCCCGAGAGCCGCTCGGGCTCTTCGACACGCGCTAGCGCCCGGTCGAGCACCTCTGCGTCAAGGGGGTAAGGGAGATCCAACCTGCCTGCCAGCGTTTTGTCGAGCTCCTCGTCCGAGAGAGCGCGCACTTCCCCCTCCATGCCCACTACCTCCAGTTCGGTATCGACCCCCAGATCGACGACCATGAGTGCCAACAGCTTCCGCTCTTTCGTCTCGCGGTTCGCCATGTCGTCTCCTCTCGTCCTTCGCGATTCTTAACCAGCGTCCAAGTTTACATTCTGAGCGCCCTTCTCCCTGCGCCAGCACCTTAAGACATTTGAAGAAAAGGGCAAAAGTCGTGCCTCTGTCGTTTACGTATGAAGGAGGCTATGAAAGCATACCGGGCGCACGGAAGATACGCCCTCTTTGGTAGGTAGGACTTTGAGAAAGACGATGCTACTGGCGTTGGTGCTGGCGCGTCCGTGCTCGCGGTCGTTGCTCCCGTCGCCATAGCGCAGATCGATCAGACGTCCGATCAAAGCAACGAAGCCGGCGAGATCGAACAGGAGCTCGACGTTAGCCGCGAGGGTGAGATCGTCTAGCAGGTGCCGTAGGCCGCGCTCGCTCCTGCACCTACTCCTGCACCTGCTCCCACTCCATGTCCGCTTCGGCGCCTGCTCCTGCTCCGAAGGTCGCTCCGGCGCCCGCTCCCGCACCAAACAAAGGTAGAGGCGAAGAAGGTAGAGAAGAGGGAGCTACCCAAGACCGGTGGTATCGGCGCTGCACCGCTGTTCGTGCTGGGCATCGGTGCTCTCCCGGTGGCCGGCGCTCTCGTGGCCCGTAGCATCTCTGGGAAAGAGCGACGACCGGCGGTCGGTCGAAGACCAATACAAGCGTGCCCCGAGGGCGGAGGGCTAGGGTGATTTGACCCCTGGCGCCCCGATCTCCGCGCGTAAGGTTTCGACCCCTTCGGTAATCTCCGCCAGCGCCGAGCGAGCCTCTGTCATCCGAGCGTGCTCGGTGCGGACGAAGCGGGTGTATGGGGCTATCGCCTCGCGCATCCTCTCGACGGAGCGGTCCAGCTCGGTATTGAACTGTCGACGGACTTCCTCGCCCAGGCGCTCCCGCAAAGTCTCGGTCTTCTCGCGGAACTCCTCGCGCGCCTTACGTCGCCGGCGCGGCAGGATAAAAAGTCCGAAGCCGGCGATCAAGAGCGCCGCCGTTATCCCCGTTACGTCCGCCGCCGCCGTTGTGGCGACCGCCACCAATGCCGCCCCGAGACCAAGAGCGCCGACCTCGACCGCGGCCGTCTGGGCGACGGCGCCCTGCAGGGAGAGGGCGAGCTGCTGCGACTCGTATTCGCGGTCGTAGCGCTGGACGATGTCAGTGGCGTTCTTGCCGACGGAGTGGAGCAGTTGCGAGCGGTTGTACTCGAAGTTGTCGCCGATCTCCCCGATGATTTGCTCGTTGTACCTAACCTGTCGGCGGCGGTTGACGTACTCTACTACGGCGCGCCACTGCTTTAGGTTGCGGTCTACCATCCAGTCGATGAGCTCCTCGACCCGCTCGTCGATGAGACCCTCGGTGTTGGCGACGACCTCCCTCTGAAAGCGGTCCTGGACCTTTTCGCGCTGGACCAGCTCCCGGACGTTCGCGAGGCGGATGTTCTCCTCGAACCACTCGTCGCCCCGCTCGTTCATGGAGAGGATGATGTTCTCGATCTCGGCCATCCTCGCCTCGAAGTCGCGCTTCATGTCTTCCTTGTAGGCCTCGAGCTGCGACTCGACGTTCTCGGCCATCTTGAAGTCGTCCTCTAGCAGGCTCACCCGCTCCTCCACCGCGAGCCTGTAGCGCCTGACGAGTTCCTCAACGACCCCCAGGGGGCTCTCCAGCTTTAACCGTACCCGGCCCTCCTCGTCCAAAAGGTCTGTAACATAGCGCTCCAGCTCCGCGAAGCCGCTCGCCCCGAGCAGGGCGTCGGCCTCCAGCGCGCTCCCCGAAAACTTCGCTTTTTGGGCGAGCTGGGAGGAGACAAAGAAGATCGGGGGCTTCAAGTTTAAGGCCGAGCGGACACCCTCCTCGACGAAGCGGCGAACCTTAGCGACGTCTTCTTCTCCGCGCAGGAGGTCCACTTTGTTGACGACGAGGACCACCTTCTTGCCCCAGTCCCGGATCAGCTCGAGGTACTCGCGCTCGGACTCGGTAAAGGGCCTGTCGGAGGAGGTAACAAAGAGGACGAGGTCCGACCGGGGGACGAAGCCCCGGCTGAGCTCCTCGTGATGGCGAATTATAGCGTTGGTCCCCGGCGTGTCCACGATGGCGACCTCGCGCAAGAAATCGTTCGGGTGCTCCTTTTCCAGGATGCCCTCGCGCCGCTCGCGTTCGATGGCCTCCTCACCGTGTTTTAGAACCGTGATCCTGTCGGTCGTCGGCGTCACACCCTCCCGGGAGAGCTCGTCTTCCCCCAGCAGGGCGTTGATAAATGCGGATTTTCCGGAGTTAAACTCCCCGACGATGACGAGCAGAAAGAGCTCTTCGAGGTCCTCGAGCTTCCGGCGCACGAGAGTGGCATCCTCGGGCGGGGCGCCGAAATCCTGAAGGAACTCGACCAGGTGCTGGAGCAGGATCCGTTCGCGGTCGGCGAGTTGGCGCCAGCGTTCGTCGAGTATCTGCATCTAACCCGTGCTCCTTCAGGGTTTGCTACTTCAAACATTTTACCTTTTAGCAGGCGAAGCGGTTGTGGGTGCTACCATGTCTATCCCTGCAAGCTGCACGAAGAGGAGGGCGCTCCATGCACTACAGAAAGCTCGGCTTCACGGGCTTGGAGGTCTCGGAGGTCGGCTACGGGGCTTGGGGCATCGGCAAGGACGCCTGGCTCGGCGCCGAGGACGACGAGTCCGTACGGGCCCTCCACAGGGCCATAGACCTCGGCCTCAACTTTATAGACACGGCGCTCGCTTACGGGGATGGGCACTCCGAAAGGCTCGTTGGGCAAGTGGTGAAGGAGCGGGGCGAGACCGTCTACGTCGCCACAAAGATTCCTCCCATGAACCAGATCTGGCCGGCCCCCTCGGGCCTGAGCACGGACGAGGTCTTTCCCGGCTCCTACGTCAAGGAGTGCACCGAGCAGAGCCTGAAGAACCTGGGGTTCGAGACGATAGAGGTGCAGCAGCTCCACGTCTGGCAGGACGAGTGGGTCGGCGAGGGTGACTGGCTGGAGGCTGTCGAGAATCTGAAGAGCGAGGGCAAGATCCGCTTTTTCGGCGTCTCCATAAATGATCATCAACCCGAGAACGCCGTGCGGCTCATAGAGACTGGCGTCGTGGACACGGTGCAGGTCATCTACAACGTCTTTGACCAGAGTCCTGAGGACGAGCTCCTACCGCTCTGCCGGGAGCGGGGCGTCGGCGTGATCGTGCGGGTCCCCTTCGACGAGGGGGCGCTTACCGGGAGGATCACACCCGAGACACAGTTTGAGGAGGGCGACTTCCGCAACGAGTACTTTAAGGGAGACCGGAAACGGGAGGTCTACGAGCGGGTCAAGAGCATCGCCGAAGACCTCGGGGTTGGAGTGGATAAGATCCCGGAGGTAGCACTGCGGTACGTCCTGAGCCATCCGGCCGTCTCGACCGTTATCCCGGGGATGCGCTCCGTGAGGAACGTCGAGCGCAATATGGCCCTCGCTGACGGCGAGGGTCTCCCCGAGGAGCAGGTCCAGAAGCTAAAGGCCCACCGCTGGGTTCGAAACTTCTATCCCCAGCCGGCCGAGCCGACCGGGGACACGGCGGCGACCTGAACCCGCGGGCACTGCCCTCAGCCTCCGGGCGTAGTGACGAGCTTCCCGTAGGTCCTGCGGCTCCCCAGCAGTCCGAGCGCCTCTGGCACCTCCTCGAAGGGAACGGTGTTGAAGATGAGGGGGTCTATCTCGCCGTTCTGATAGAGCTTGACGAGGGCGTCGTGGGTCTCTCTGACGAGCCCGGGCATAACCTTGTTGTAGAGGCCCCAGTGTAGTCCGAGGACCGAGTAGTTCTTTACGAGTAGGTGGTTGGTGGGGGCGTCGGCGATGCTGCCGGACGTGAACCCCACGACGACGATACGTCCCTCGAAGGCGACGCATCTCCTGGAGAGGTCAAAGACTTCGCCGCCGACAGGGTCGAAGATTACATCCGCCCCCCGCCCTTCGGTCGCCTCCTTGACGACGTCTACGAAGTTCTCCTCCCTGTAGTTCACGGCCACCTCGGCCCCGAGCTTCTCGCAAACTTCGACCTTTTCGGGGCCGCCGGCCGTGGCGATAACACGAGCACCCGCCGCCCTCGCTACCTGTATGGCCGCCGAGCCTACGCCGCCGGCACCCGCGTGCACGAGGACGGTCTCTCCTTCCCGAAGATCCGCCCGCCGGTGGAGCCCGAAGTGAGCCGTCTGGTAGGCGAGGTGCAGCGCCGCGGCGGCTTGCGTGGGCATCTCGTCCGGTATATAGAATACGGACCCGTCAGCGGGGGCGGCGACCTTCTCAGCGTAGCCTCCTTTGGGGAGCGGGGGCGTGGCGAGGACTCGCGTCCCCACTGCCAAATCCACGCCCTCGCCGGCCTCGACGATGGGGCCCGAGACCTCAGCGCCCGGGGTGAAGGGTAAGGCGGGGCGCTCCTGATACTCGCCTTTACAGAGGAGGATGTCGAAGAAGTTCAGGGCTGCTGCCTCTACCTCGACCACGACCTCGCCCCGGCCGGGCTCCGGTACCTCTACCTCCTCCAGCTTCAAGACTTCTTGCGGGTCTCCGAGCTCGTGCACCTGCCAGGCGCGCATGGTGGGACCTCCTTCCCGATCTCCCTGCGAAGCCCGAGCTTAACAACTCCTACTTGTCGAAACCACCCGCTAGCTGGCGTGAGCCCCGGCTCGCTGGTAATCTCTGGGGAGAACGGGTGGACGTACCGAGGAGGTCTTCTGATGCTACGGGTGAGAGATGCCATGACGCGGGAGGTAGTGACGGTCGCGCCGGAGATGAGCGCGGGCCAGGCCTGGGGGTTGTGCAGGGAGAGGAACATCCGGCACCTGCCCGTGGTCGAGGGCGGGCGTCTGGTCGGCATAATCTCCGACCGGGATTTGAGGGACCTGAGCCCACCGAGGAACACGCCCGACCAGGAGAACACTTTAGGGTGGGTGCGCATAAGGGACGTGATGAGCCCCGAGGTTGTTACGGCGCATCCTCTGGACACCATAGAGCACGCGGCGAGCGTGATCTACGAGAACAGGTTCAACTGTCTCCCTGTCGTCGCCGAAGGCGAGCTGGTGGGCATTATCACCTCCTCCGACCTCGTGCGAACCCTCGTAGAGCTTATGGGCGCGCACGGCCCGGGCAGCTGGGTCGAGGTCGAAGTTCCCAACGAGCCCGGCCAGCTGGCGAGCGTGACCGAAGTCGTACGGGATCTGCACGTCAACATAGCCGGAGTCTTCCTAGGTCCGGCGAGCAGAGCCACTTACCGCACCATAGTGCTCCGGCTCGAGACTACAGATCCCGCAAGGGTCGCCGAGAGCCTCACCGCTGCTGGCTACGTGGTGACCTCCACCGAGTCCACCGCCCCGACCGAACGCTACCTCGAACGGAGGTAGGAGGACTACCGCTAAGCGGAAGCGAACGGGCCCTCTCCGGCCCCTCGCTTCAGCTTGCCCTCCTCGTCCAGGTAGTCGCGCCAGGAGCGCTTCGGGCTGTAACCGAGCATCCTCTCGGCCTTGGCTATTGAGATGCCGGAAGAGTCCTCGCGGGGGAGGGGTTTCTTTATCTCCACCCTGTCCCCATAGTACTCGCGCACAATCTCCTCAAAGGGGCGGTTGCCGACGTTGTCGGGGGAGGCGATGTAGAAGACCTCATGCCCTGAAAGATCTGACTCTGCCGCGAGCACGGTGGCGTCTGCCAAATCATAGACGTCTATGTAGCTCCAGAAGTTCGGGCTGAGGTTGGAGGCATCTCGGACTTGAGGGCCCAGATTCCGCTCGTAGTTGCCTTCGTGCTGTACCCAGGAGGGCCGGATCGAGATGCAGCGGATGTCTGAGCGCCGGATCGCAGCGTCCATGAGTAGCTCTCCGAAATACTTCGCGGTCGCGTAGGGATCTTGCGGACGGATCGGGTGCTCCTCGTCTACCGGCACGTACTCAGGCAGAAAGTCGCGCTCGGGGAAGAAGAAGCCGGGGACGGTCTCGCTCGAGATGTTTACGAAGCGCCCTACACCGAACCGAATCGCCGCCTCCACAACGTTGAAGACGCCCATGAGGTTGTTCTGGAAGACGACGTGCGGCGGGTTGTGTGTTGGCTCGGGGAGCGCTGCCGCATGCACCACGGCCTCCATACCACGCACCACGGCGAACATTTCGCCCGCGTCGCCGACGTCGGCCTGTATATACTCGGGCTCGCCCTCCAGCGGGCGCTCGAAGACGGGCGCGGCCACGTCCGTCGCCCGGACCTCATGGCCGGCCTTCATAAGCGCCGCAACCGCCGCCGTACCGACCTTGCCCCGCGAACCCGTGACCAGTACCCGCATACCCTCTCCCTTCGCCAGATAGCCGACGCATGGTACATCAACCCGCGCTTCGCGACTCGCAGTTTGAGCCAGCGGAGGGGTGGGTAAGGGTGCACCATGCGAGTAGTCGTAGTCGGCGCCACCGGGAACGTGGGTACAAGCGTGCTACGCTCCCTGGAGAACGAGGAAAGTGTCCAGTCCGTACTCGGGCTAGCCCGTCGTCTCCCCGGTCTGCGCATAAATAAGGTCGAGTGGGCGGCGGTGGATATTGCGAGGGACGATCTCGTGCCACACTTCCGGGGGGCGGACGCGGTGATCCTGCTGGCCTGGCTGATACAGCCCTCCCGTGACCTGAATAAGCTGTGGGTGGTAAACGTGGAGGGGAGCACGCGCGCTGCACGCGCCGTTGCAGAGGCAGAAGTGCCCGCGCTTCTCTACGCCTCGTCGATCGGCGCGTACTCGCCGGGGCCTAAAGACCGGGCGGTGGACGAGAGCTGGCCTACGGGTGGCGTGCCGACGTCCTACTACTCCCGGCAGAAGGCGGAGGTCGAGCGGAGGCTCGACTACTTCGAGAGCCAAAATCCGAGCGTCCGCGTCGTCAGGATGCGCCAAGCGCTGACCTTCAAACGCGAGGCTGCGGAGGGACAGCGCCGCCTCTTCGGAGGCCCGTTCTTCCCGAGCCCCTTGGCGCGGCCCGAGCTCATCAACGTGGTCCCTCAGATAGAGGGCTTGCGCGCACAGGTGGTGCATTCCTACGACGTGGGAGAAGCCTACCGTCTCGCCCTCCTGCGCAAGGAGGCGCGCGGGGCGTATAATCTTGCCACCGAGCCGGTAGTGGACGCGCGGGAGATGGCGCGCGTCTTCAACGCTCGCCCGGTACCGGTCCCCGTCCAGCTCGCCCGCGCGGGCGCGAGGCTCTCCTGGCAGCTCAGGCTCCAGCCCGTTCCGGAGGGTTGGCTCGATATGGCGCTCGAGCTCCCTATCATGGACACCACGCGTGCCCACAAGGAGCTCGGCTGGACACCGCAGTACGGCGCCGGGGAGACCCTGCTGGACGAGCTGGCGGGACTGCGCACCCAGGCCGCGCTAGACACGCCACCGCTCTCCAGAGGGACCGGAGGGGCGTTCAGGATCCGGGAACTACTAACCGGGATAGGGGGGAGAGAGCCTTGAAGGCGGTCGTCTGGCACGGCAAGGAGGACATCAGGGTAGACAACGTACCCGACCCGGTAATCCAGGAGCCTACCGACGCCATCGTCCGCATAACCTCGACCGCCATCTGCGGCTCGGACCTCCACCTCTACAGCAAACTCTACCCCATCATGCGCGAAGGCGACATAATCGGCCACGAGCCCATGGGTATCGTCGAGGAGGTCGGCCGCGACGTTGAGCACATACAGCCCGGCGACCGGGTCGTCGTGCCGTTCAATATCTCCTGTGGTCACTGCTACTTCTGCGAGCAGCAGCTCTACTCCCAGTGCGAGACGACGCGCGACCGGGGCAAGCTAGCCGAGGCCGCGAGCCTTCTCGGGCGGGGCAAGGGTGCGAGCCTCTTTGGCTACACGCACGTTTACGGCGCGGTCCCCGGCGGGCAGGCCGATTACCTGCGCGTCCCTCAGGCACACTTCGGGCCCGTAAAGGTGCCCGAGGAAGCCGAAGACGCGCCCGACGAGCGGTTTCTCTACCTCTCCGATGTGCTCCCCACCTCCTGGCAGGCCGTCGCCTACGCGGACGTGCCCGAGGGTGGTACCTTGGGCGTCTGGGGCCTGGGGCCTATAGGGCAGATGTGCGCCAGGATGGCCTACCACCTCGGAGCGGGGCGCGTTATAGGCGTGGACGACGTCCCAGAACGCCTCGCGCTCGCCGCAAAATACGGGGTCGAGACGTTGGACTACTCGGTGGTAGACGACGTGAAGGAGCTCGTGCTGGAGATAACGGGCGGACGGGGGGTAGACGCCGCGATAGACGCGGTCGGCATGGAGGCCTCCGGGTCGCTAGTAGACTCTATCCTCCAGACGACAAAGGTTCAGCTCGACCGGGCCTACGCCCTGCGCCAGTGCATCGCCTCGATCCGTCGTGGCGGGACGCTCTCTATCTCCGGCGTCTACGCCGGGCCTGTACAGATGTTCCCCTTGGGGGATCTCTTCGACATGCAAATTCAGGTACGTATGGGCCAGGCCAACGTAAGGCGTTGGATAGATGACATCGTACCGCTGTTGAACGACGACGATCCTCTAGGCACCGAGGATCTCAAGACCCATGAGATGCCCTTGGACGACGCCCCTCTGGGTTACGAAATCTTCCAGAAAAAGCAAGACGGTGCCATCAAATGCGTTCTGAAGCCGTAATTGCT
>JALZFP010000194.1 GCA_030861485.1 Actinomycetota bacterium
CAGCGGGACCTCGGGACCTTACTGTGCATCCCCCTTCATGGGCCATGCGCCGCAAGGCGCCTGGCGCGGTGGGTCTAGACCATGCCGCGCAACTCGGCAACCATGTCCAGGCCCTGCTGCTTGCACAGGTCCTTCGGACGCATGATCGCCTGCTCATCGAGCAGATTGCGGGTGCGAGCCTCCTTCTCGAGGTGACGCTCGATCACGTCGATGGCCCGATCCACTTCCTCGCGGGTGACCTCCTTGGTCCTCTCGTGAGTAATGGTTATCGTCATCTCTTCGTCACCTCCTCTCCTCGGCGGTCTGGCGACGCTCTAACGCTTCGCTTGTAACGTTTGCTCCGCCGTGCCCAACTTCAGAGTAATCGCGCACCGAGCCCCTGTCAAGAATATTTTTGACGAACTTTCCAGCCTCTTCGCCACTTGCCGTTTGGCCATCTGGCCAAGACTTCCGATCTACCCCTGACCCACGAAAGCGTCCCCTTTGAAGCGAGGGACGACCGGCACGGTATTCTCAGCGAGGCAGAAGTCCAAGTCCTTTTCGTAGCCGAGGCGCTTGAGACGTCGGGCGGCGCTGTTTCGACGCAAGGTCTCCTCGGGGCGTGTAAGGTACAGTTCCACGGCGCGCTCCGCCCGCTCGTCGAGCTCCGCGCCCTTCTCCCGCAGGAGATGGAGGATGGCGCCAGCGGCGGACTCGTCCTCGGAGGCCCGGCGGCCCTTCCATCCGCAGCCTATTACCGCGAAGCGGGCCCCGTTGGCGTCGGCCGCTAGAGCATCTGCGACGGCATGGGCGTTCACGAACGCGCCGGCCAGGATGGCGGGTGCGCTACGTGCCGCCTCGACGACTCTGGTGCCGTTCGTCGTGCTGAGAACCACGGTAGCACCCCTTTTAAGCCCCGCCGCCCCAATCTCCGTCGGCGAGTTGCCGAAGTCGAAACCCTGAACCTTGGCGCCGCCGCGCTCCCCTATACGGTAGTCCGCGCCAGGGTAGGTTGCGGCCTCTTCGATAGAGGCGAGGGGTACGACGAGTGCGCCCCTGCTAACGAGCACCGCGATCGTGGTGCTTGCCCGGAACGCGTCCACGACCACGACCGCCGCTCCTTCGCGGGCCGCCGCCCGCGCCCCCCGCTCCCCGGTGGCGTAGGTCGCGTTCATTTCCCACTCCTGTTATCCAACGGCAAACCTCCCGCGTCAGCTGGGAAAATTTACACTGTGACAGGCGATAGAATGTAGTAGTTCTTTAACAGAGATTCTACTGATAAGAGAGATTCTGCTGATAAGACACTAAGGGCAGGAGGAAGAGATGAGATACCGAAGACTTGGCGATACCGACGTAAGCATCTCCGAGGTGGGTTTCGGAGTCTGGACGGTCTCGACTGGCTGGTGGGGCGAGGTCGACGAGGCGCGTTCGGTCAAGCTCCTGCGACTGGCGCACGAAAAGGGCATCAACTACTTCGACACCGCCGACACCTACGGCTCGGGCCTCGGCGAGACGCTCCTGAGAGACACCTTCGGGCACATGCGAGAGAGCATCGTGATCTCCACCAAGATCGGCTATGACTTCTACAACCACACGGCACGCCGCGGCCAGCAAGAGCGCCCCCAGGACTGGTCGGAGGACTTTATACGGTTCGCCCTTGAGCAGAGTTTGAAGAGGCTCGGCACCGACTACATAGACTTCCTGCAACTCCACAACACTAAGATGGACGCCGTCGAGAACGACGCGCTCTTTGAGCTCATGGAGGAGTTCGAGAAGGAGGGCAAGGTTCGGGCGTACGGTATAGCACTCGGACCCAAGATCGGTTGGCTCGAAGAAGGCGTAAAGGCCATGCGCGAACGCAAGCTCGACGGGCTGCAGATGATCTACAACCTCCTCGAACAGGACCCGGGACGCAGCCTCATCGAGGCCGCCCACGAGACGAACACGAGCCTCGTGGTTCGCGTCCCCCACTCCTCCGGTATGCTCGAAGGCAAGTACACGGAGGAGACTACCTTTGCCCAGAACGACCACCGGCGCCACCGTCCCAAAGAGTGGCTCCTCGAAGGGCTCAAAAAGGTCGAGCAGCTTGGCTTCCTCACCGAGTCCGGGGAGCGCACCATGGGGCAAGCAGCACTAAAGTTCATCCTGGCCTCGCCCGAGATTGCCTCTACCCTGCCCAATATCTACGACGAGGAGCAACTCGAGGAGTTCTCCGCCGCCCCTGAAACACCGGACCTCACGGAAGAGGAGCTAGCGCGCGTCAAGGAACTCTACGAGAACAACTTCGGCCTCGAACCCGCCACGAGGAGGTAGAAGGATGGCCAAGACCCGCACGCAGGAGCAAAAAACCTCTGAAGAGAGGCTACCGGCCCAGTACATAAACTACCTCTTCTTCAAGCTCGACCCCGAGTGGCGCAGGCTCTCTGACGAGGAGCGCGAGCGTGGCAAGGAGGAATTCCTGTGCGCCGCCGAGGAGCACGAGGGCAGCATACTGCTCAGGTCCTTCTCCCTTATGGGCCTCCGCTCGGACGCGGACTTCATGCTCTGGCGCATAGGCTACGACCTCGATGCCTTCGAGGCGATGACCGCCGCCCTCATGAAGACGGGCCTGGGCAAATACCTCACGGTAACCTACTCGTACTTCGGCCTTTCCAGGCGCTCGATCTACGTCGGCGAACATACCCCCGGTTGGGAGAGCCGCCGCTACATAATCCCCGGCGAGGGCGAGTACCTCTTCGTGTACCCGTTCGTCAAGACCCGCGCCTGGTACCGTCTTCCCCTCGAAGAGCGTCAGCGGATGATGAACGAGCACATGCATGTAGGCCGCAAGCATTACCCCGTGAAGAACAACACCGCCTACTGCTTCGGCATCGACGACTACGAGTTTATCCTCTCCTTTGAGGCCGAGAGCCCCGAGAAGTTCCAGGACCTGATGATGGAGCTAAGGGAGAGCGAGGCGAGCGCCTACACCGATCTGGATACCCCCATCTTCACCTGCCGCCGCCGCTCCCTGCAAAGAATCGTGGAATTTTTGGGATAGATAACGCAAATGGTATAGCGTGGCACGCCTGAGTGTGGGTATAATAGGCGTTACGCACCAACCATAGCCGGAGGGTTTCCTATAGGCCTTCCGGCTACTGTGTTGATAGACATTCTTCTTCTCTACTTCCTGGACGGCCTGGCTCGATCTTGTATAATAATTCCGACATGATTACTAGGATTAATCGCAGGGTGGGGTCGCGACCCACGGATCTCGTAGGAAATACGCCTCTTTTGGAGCTTTCGAGCCTCTCACGTGAGGTGCCCGAGGTGACGATCCTCGGCAAGGCCGAGTGGTACAACCCGGGCGGTTCGGTAAAGGACAGGCCCGCCCTGTGGATGATCCGGGACGGCGAGAAGAGTGGGGCGCTCACGCCCAGCAAGACCATCCTCGACGCTACGAGCGGTAACACGGGGATCGCCTACGCCTGGATCGGGGCGTCCTTGGGATATAAGGTCAAGCTGTGCATGCCCAAGAACGCCAGCGAGGAGCGCAAGAAGATACTGCGCTCCTACGGTGTCGAGGTCATACTCACCGACCCTGGCGAGGGCTCGGACGGAGCTATCCGGGAGGCGCGGCGTCTGTATGACGAGGACCCCGAGAAATACTTCTATCCTGACCAGTACAAGAACCCGGCTAACCCGCGCTCGCACTATGAGTCTACGGCGCCTGAGATCTGGGAGCAGACCGATGGCGAGATCACACACTTCGTCGCTGGTCTCGGCACGAGCGGCACCTTCGTCGGGACCAGCACACGCCTCAAGGAGTACAACCCTGAAGTCCAGGTCATCTCCTTTGAGCCCGACTCTCCTTTCCACGGCCTCGAGGGCATGAAGCACATGGCGAGCGCCATAGTGCCCGAGATCTATGATCCCACCATCGCCGACCGAAACCTCGGCACCCCCACTGAGGAGGCCTACGAGATGGTCAAGAGGCTGGCCCGCGAGGAGGGCATCTTAGTGGGCATCTCCGCGGGGGCCGCGGTCGCGACCTCCCTGCGCATCGCGCGGGAGCTGGAGTCAGGCGTGGTCGTCACCGTTTTATGCGATAGCGCCGACAAGTACCTCTCCGAGAGCTTCTGGGAGGAATAGCCCTTGCCGCTCAAAATCGGGGCGGGGGACGTCGGACACATCCACGACCACGCTAAAGAGGTTTACCCTGAGGAGTGTGCGGGGGTCCTGGTCGGGATGGACACCGGGGAGATGAAGGTGGTGGTCGACGTGTGGCGCGCGGAGAACACCCATGAGGAGGAGCGTTCACGCCGCTTCCTTATCGAGCCCTTGAAAATAAAGGAGTTCGAGGAGCGGGCGGCCGAGAGGGATATGGACGTTTTAGGGTTCTACCACTCGCACCCGGACCACCCGGCCGAGCCCTCCGAGTACGATCGGGAGCACGCCTGGCCCTACTACTCGTACGTCATAGCCTCGGTCAGCGCCGAGAACGTCGAGGAGATGCGCTCGTGGGTTTTACGAGACGATCGCTCGGGCTACGACGAAGAGCCCCTCCTGGGATAAGCGAGAAGAAGAGGAGCCAACACATGCCGAAGGTCAAAATCCCAACCCCTCTAAGACAGTACACGAGCGGCAACGCGGAGGTCGAGGTCGGCGGCGATACCGCCGGCGACGCTCTAAACAATCTCACGACCGAGCATCCGGACCTCAGGCAGCACCTCTACACCGGCGACGGCAAGCTCCGCTCGTTTGTCAACGTGTACAAGGGCGACGAGGACATCCGCTACCTAGACGGTCCCGACACCCAGCTTTCAGATGGCGACGAGCTCTCGATCATCCCCTCCATCGCTGGAGGCTCCTTCGAAAGGCGATGTAGGTAGTTTCAAGACGTTGTGTTTCGTACTGCAGGTTGCTAAATAAGAGAGGTTTTAAGAAAGTGGAGACACGCCAGTCATTAGTGCACTCACCCAACGGCGCGGTCGAACTCTCGAACGAGGAGATCGCACGCTACAGCCGGCACCTCATCATGCCCGAGGTCGCTCTCGACGGACAGAAGAAGCTCAAGCAGGCCCGGGTACTCACCATCGGAGCCGGGGGTCTCGGGGCACCGCTCGCAATGTACCTCGCTGCGGCTGGTGTCGGGACTCTGGGCATTGTCGATTTCGACGTCGTAGACGAATCAAACCTACAGCGACAGATTATTCATGGCACCTCCGATATCGGGCGTCCTAAGATGGAGAGCGCCCGCGACCGGATAAACGACATAAATCCAAACGTCCACGTCGAAGCCTACGAAGAGGCCCTTAGCAGCGAGAACGCGCTCGAGATTTTCAAAGACTTCGACGTCATCGTAGACGGGACAGATAACTTCCCAACGCGCTACTTGGTGAACGATGCCTGCGTTCTCACGGGCAAGCCGAACGTGTACGGCTCTATCTTCCGCTTTGAGGGCCAGGCGAGCGTCTTCTGGGCGAAGGAAGGCCCGTGCTACCGCTGCCTCTACCCCGAGCCGCCGCCGCCGGGGCTCGTCCCGAGCTGCGCCGAAGGCGGGGTTCTGGGTATTTTGCCAGGCGCCATCGGGACTATCCAGGCTACCGAGACCGTCAAGCTGATCCTGGGTATAGGCGAGCCCCTCGTCGGGCGTCTCCTCCTCTACGACGCCCTCGGCATGAGCTTCCGTGAGATGAAGCTCCGCAAGGACCCAAACTGTCCCGTCTGTGGCGAGAACCCGTCCGTCACTGAGCTTATCGACTACCAGGAATTCTGTGGCATTCCACAAGCCAACGCGCAGGCGACAGCCGATGAGGTACCCGAGATCACGGTACAGGAGCTTAAGAAGAGGCTCGACAATGGCGAGAATCTCTCGGTACTCGACGTGCGCGAGCCGCACGAATACGAAGTCGCCAATATCGGCGCGCGGCTTATCCCCCTGAACGAGCTGCCCGAGCGCCTCGCAGAGCTCGACAGAGACGTACCTCTAGCGGTCCACTGCAAAACGGGCGGCCGCAGCGCCAGGGCCGTAAAGCTCCTCCAGGAGACCGGTTTCCAGAACGCCTTCAACGTCGAGGGCGGCATCACCGCCTGGAGTGAGGAGATAGACCCAAGCGTCCCCAAGTACTAGCCGGCAATCGGGGCTCTGAAAAGCGGTGGTGGTACTCACCGCCCCCGCTTTTCGTCTCCGGGCAGCTTAGGCTCTACGAGCATCGAGGTCCATAACTACACTTGCTGAATTTGCGCTTGCTGACCGGGCTCGCTCAGCCAGACGCGGGAGCTGGTGGAAGGGGCTTCGAGGTGATGCTCGTCAGCCCCAAACTAGCTCCTCTACTATTTGGGGATGGCGCCGGGGTTCTTTCGGATCTACTCCCCAAGGAGGTTCGGATGGACGTCAGGTATCTCGTCGGGAAGGGCGGCGGGCGGTTTGTCAAGGATCGGACAAAGGAGATCCGCCCCAAAGACCAGGAGGTAACTCTCTTGCTCGTCGCTGCCACACCCGCCATAGCAGCGAGACGTTCGGAGCGTGGCGGAAGATAGCGAAGCTAGCTCGCCACAGAGACGCCAGGTGGGAACTACCAGGCCTATCAACAACGTTGGGCTAACGGACGAAGTCCGTGCCCTGTTTGAGGCCCTTCACGTAGGCGGCGATGAGGCGGGCGCAGTTCTCGAGATCCTCGAGGGCCACGATCTCGTTCGGAGAGTGCATGTAGCGGTTGGGGGCCGAGACGAGCCCCGTGGCTATCCCTGCGCGGGTGAACTGTATGGCATCCGCGTCCGTGCTGGTAGATCGCGAATCGGCCTCCAGGGTGTATGGGATACCCTCCCCTTCGGCGGTATCGATCAGGCCGTCTGTGACCAGGGGGCTCAGGTTGGCGGCCCGCGTTATAACGGGACCGGAGCCTAAAGAGTGGTCGCCGTGCTCGTTCTTGGGGATGCCAGGGGTGTCGGTAGCGTGGGTGACGTCCACGGCGATGGCCGCGTCCGGGTCGAGCCCGAAGGCCGCGCCGCGCGCCCCGTAGAGCCCGATCTCCTCCTGCACGCTCGCTACCGCGACGACCTCCGCCGCTAAGCTCTCTCCCTCGGAAAGGAGTCTCAGGGCTTCGAGGACGACGAACGCCCCCATGCGATTGTCCAACGAGCGGGAGACGATGCGGCCGTTCGGGAGTTCCAGGACGTCCTGGTCCACAACAGCGACGTCGCCAACCCTGACCCTCCCTTTCGCCTCGTCACCGTCTTTGGCGCCGATGTCTATCCAGAGGCTCTTTATCTCGGAGACCTTCTTGCGCTCGTCGGCCTCCATGACGTGGATGGCCTTCTTGCCGATAACACCGGGGACCACGCCGTTCATCGTCTGCACGAGTACCCGTTGCCCCACGAGCACCTGTGGATCCCAGCCCCCGACACCCTGAAAGCGGAGGAGTCCCCCCTCTTCTACGTGAGTGACCATCAGCCCGATCTCGTCTATATGCCCGGAGAGCATCAC
This sequence comes from Actinomycetota bacterium, assembly GCA_030861485.1. Lineage (GTDB taxonomy): Bacteria > Actinomycetota > Rubrobacteria > Rubrobacterales > Rubrobacteraceae > Rubrobacter_F. Next base: position 7,448 of record JALZFP010000194.1, read on the forward strand.
CCTGGGCGCGCCACCCCCGTTCAGCGTCGCGAAGGAGTTGCCCATGCGATCTCCACGGACCTCTGCAAACTCGCCGGCCTCCGCCCGCCAGATCTCGGCCGCCGCGCGCTCGTAACCGCTGGGTCCCGGGGTCGAGAGCAGGCTCTTCAAGAACTCGTACGACGCTTCTCTCATAAGGTCCCTTCTAACGCTTGGGGTGTTCGAGCTGCACTTTCCCGTGCTCGTCTAACAGGTTACCCTAAGTTTGAGGTAGCCACTCTCGCGGAACCGGCCGTCTCTCTCGACAATACCGTACGGCGCAACGATACCGAACGGCTCCGAGAACGGGTTGGGGTCTAGCCGCAGGGTGTGGTCATCTTCCCAGATAGGCTCGAACCTCTCGCCCTCGAACGAGAAGCCGTTTTTGTACCAGGGGTGATCATTCGAGCCCGGCTCGTTTAGGCACACGAAGAGTGACAGGTTGTCGCAGAGCTGCAACAGTCGAAAGTTGTGGTCGAGATTGTCCAGCTCCTCGGTGGACATCCGGCCCTTCAGCTTCTCCTGACGCCGGAGCTCTAGCTCCCTGAACCTTACCTCCACCGCGTCCTCCGAGCCTTGCACCAAAGAGGCGTAGTGCATGCTGCACAGGCACGTCGAGTAGGGATTTCGCAAGAGCCTCAACCCCTCTTTATAGGCCCGGAGCTTGGGCTCCGTCGGGTAGTTTGTGAAGGAGTAGGGTCTGCCCGTCGCCTCATCCCAGCGCACGGCCCTGTCCAGAAACTGCCAACCGAGATCGTGGTTGGTGATAGCGTAGATGGTCTGTTCGAAGGGCCGGGGGCTCTCGTCCCAGTAGAACCCGAACCGGCCGGAGAGCTGACCGTGGTCGTGCTGCCTAATGATGACGTAAGAGTCGGGTCTCTCTCTGATTATCATACTGGAAAGCTTATACGAAGGGCCGTCGCGCAGCACGCTCGAACGCCAACGGCTTTACAGCACGGGCCGTCGGTCGACGGCGAGTGGCGCCAGCA
>JALZFP010000164.1 GCA_030861485.1 Actinomycetota bacterium
GGTTGGAGTAGCCCCCACCGCCGTGCATCTGGAGCGCCAGGTCAAACCGCTCCTCTCGCATGCGCCTGAAGAAACGCCCCAGCTCCTCCTCGTCCTCCTCCACGCCCGTGTCGGGGCCGTTGACCCCCGTGGAGGGCGGGACGGTGATCACGCGCTCAACCGGCTCGGGCCTCCCGGAGAGAAGCTCTGTCTGGAGGGGACCGCCGAGCAGCGTGATCTTCGCCTCCGGGTAAGCTTCCCGGAGCGCCCAGAGTGCCGGCAGCGTGAAGACGAGATCGCCAAGGCCGCCGGCCCTCAAGACGGCGATCTTGAGTACGTTCTCTACACGCTCAGGGCCGGGGTGGGAGGGCATGGTGGACGACCTTTGTCGTCGTGACCTCATCGAGGAGTTCGGGGCCGTAGCCGAAGCCGCGGCCGCTCGCCTTTCTCGGCTGGGCGGCCCCGCCGGGCGCGCCGCCAAAGACCGCGTTGACCTTCACCGTCCCGGCCCGAAGCTCACGCGAAGCTCTCTGTGCATGCTCTGGGTCGGGCGTGAGCACCGTCGCTGCGAGACCGTAGCCGGTCTCGTTGGCCTTCTCCAGCGCCTCGTCAAACGACGAGACGACCTCGACGGCGGCTACAGGGCCGAAGGTCTCCTCGTCCACCACAGACATGCCTTTATGGACGCCTTGGAGAACGGTTGGCGGGTAGAAGAAACCAGGACCGTCGGGTACCTCACCGCCGTACCTTAACACCGCCCCGGCCTCGACCGCCTCCCGAACGTGCCGGTGGACCAGTTCGCGTTGGTTCTCGTCAATGAGCGGGCCCATCTCGGTCCCGGGCTCCGAGCCGTCGCCGACGCGCAGGGCCTTCGAGCGGGCCGTTAGCTTTCGCAGGAACTCATCAGCCACCGATTTGTGGACATAGATGCGCTCTACGGAGGTGCAGATCTGGCCGGTGTTCGCAAACGAGCCGATCGCCGCTTCGCCCGCTGCCCACGCCGGGGCCACCCCAGCATCCACTATCATGGGATCCTTGCCGCCGAGTTCGACAACGGCCTTCTTTAGCTGGCGACCCGCTACCTCCAGGATCTCACGCCCCGTAGGCACGGAACCCGTGAAAAGAACGAGGTCCGCGTCCTCGTGAGAGACGAGTGGCCATCCGGCGCGGGCGTCACCGAGCAGGAGGTTTAGGACACCTTCGGGGAGATCGTCGAACATCGCGGTGAGCCAGACGGCGGAGAGGGGGGTTTTCTCGGAGGGCTTGAAGACGACGGTGTTGCCCGTCACGAGCGCCGCCCCGAGGTATCCGCAGGCGATCGCTATGGGATCATTCCACGGCACGACAACCGCCGCGACACCGTAGGGCTCGTGGACCATCATATCCGAGGCCATGTAGCTGCCGTTTAAGCTCTTGCCCCGGTGCAGGGGTCCGAGCTCGGCGTACTGCTCCAGCGTCCCTATTCCTGCCTCGACACCACCGAGGGCGTCGTCTAAAGGTTTGCCGTTCTCCAAGGTGACAAGCCCGGCGAGCTCTTCGGCACGCCCTCGCATCTTCCGGGCGGCGGCCTTTACGAACCCGGCCCTCTCGGCGGCGGGGAGGCGTGACCAGCCGGGCAGGGCCTCGCGGGCAGCGGCCACGGCAGCCTTGGCGTCCTCCGCTGTCCCGGCGGGGATGTAGCCGACCTGGTCGCCTGTAGCCGGGTTCAGGACCACTATACCCTCCTCGCCCGTCGAGGGCACCTTCGCGCCCCCGATGAGATGAGAAGTCGTCTCGCTAGTCTGCATCATTACTCTCCTTCTGATCTAGCCGCGGCCGGGCGCAGACGCTTCTCCTCCCGCCACAAAGCCGACGGCTATGGATACGATGTCTCTGTCATGGGCGTGACGATAAGCTCGTGGATCACGGAGTCCAAAGGTTGGGAGACCATGAACAGGATGCTCCGCGCGACCGTCTCGGGGGGCTGGAGGTTCTCGGGGGGTGGCGGGGGATCGAGGGCCGCGAAGAAGTTGGTGCGCATACCGCCCGGAACGACCGCCATCGCCCTGACCCCGTGGCGACGGCCCTCTGCGTGCAGGACCTGCGTCAGGCCCAGGAGGCCATGCTTGGAGGAGGCGTAGGCGGCGGCGTTCTCCCAGCCCTTCTTCGCGGCGGTCGAGGCCACGTTCAGGATCTGGCCGCTCCCGCGCTCCATCATGTGCGGCATGACTAGTTTGGCGAGCAGCCAGGGCGCTCGCAGGTTCACGTCTACCACATTGTCCCACTCCTCGAGCGTCAACTCCGCGGCCGACCGGATGAAATCCAACCCCGCCGCATTCACGAGGATATCTATCTTGCCCTCGGTGCCCAACACGTCCGCAGTTCCGCCCTCGATGGAGCCGGAATCCGCGAGGTCCATGTACAGCGGACGCCCCCCGAAGGCGGCTGCGACCTCGCCGGCGGCCTCCTTGTCTATGTCGGCCAGCACCACCCGCGCTCCATGCTCGGCGAGAAGACGGGCCGTCGCCGCCCCGAGACCGCTCCCCGCTCCGGTAACGAGGGCTACCTGGCCCGAGAGGTCTAACGTGGTGATGTTAGCTGGCATAGGTGGTGCTCCTTCGCTGTGGTGTTTTGCGTTCTCAGGACGTTCTTGAGAGGTGTGAGGTGCGGAGCGTGAGCTCCGAGAAGGCGGCGGCGGCCAGCGCAGCCACGCGCTCCCAGGTGTAGTGCTCCTCGATCCTGCGCCGGGCGGCGCGGCCCATGCGCTCGCGTAAGCCCGCCTCCGAGAGCAGACGCACCAGGCGGTTGGCGAGAGCCCCGGGATCTTTGGGTGGGACTAGGTAGCCGGTCTCGCCCTCGACGACGCTCGTCTTTATGCCGCCCACCTTCGAGCCCACGACCGGTCTTGCGCACGCCATCGCCTCCAGCGGCGTCATCCCGAACGGCTCGTAGTGTGGCACCGCTGCTACAGCGTCGGCGGCGCCGTAGTAGCGGTGCAGTTCCCTTTGCGGCCGGCTGCCCGTAAATGTTACCCTCCCCGCCACACCCAAAGCGTCGGCGAGGGCCGAGAGCTTCTCTACTTCGGGAGATCCACCAGGCTCGCCGCCGACGACCACGAGCCGTGCGTCGAGGTGCTCTGGTAGAAGGGCGAAGGCCTCAACGAGCATGTCCACGCCCTTGCGCGGCACGAGCCTGCCGACGTAGACGACCGTGGGCTTGTCGGCGAGGCCCAAAGCTTTGCGAGCCTCCCCCCGGTACACGGGCCGGAACGTCTTAGCGTCCACGCCGCACGGTACGAGCGTCAGGCGGGTGGGGTCTGCCTCGTAGAGGGTAGTAAGCTCCTCGATTTCGGCCGGGCAGGTCGCGAGGACGCGTTCTACCTCCTCTAGTATCCTGAACTCCGCCGCCTGCCGCTCGGGCGGGGAGGTGTCTCTTGCGCCTTGTTCGCGCCGTTTGATCTCCCCCAGGGCGTGGAAGGTTTGGGCGAAAGGCAGCCCCAGGTCCCTCTTTGTTTCGCAGGCTACCCACCCGCTCATCCAGAAGTTGGCGTGTACGAGATCGTAAGCATAAGGCTCTTCCCTCGCGAAGCGGTAAAAAGCGTCTCTGAACTCCCCCATAAATG
>JALZFP010000218.1 GCA_030861485.1 Actinomycetota bacterium
GTAAAGCGTTAAAACAACCCCGAGCTGGGCCACAAGAGAGGGTAGGCGGGAAGCCTGAGTGAACTCTAGCTAACCTTCTCTGCCTGGACCACGTAGCGTGCCGTCCAGTTCGGGCCCATGGTCCAGACGTTGCCCAGGGTCTCGATGCAGGTTTGCAAGGAGACTATGTGCTTTCCCTCGGGTGCCCTCTTTACCCAGGTGTCCAGGGCTGTGACCTGGAGGGCCTCCGTAACCCGGTACTCATAGGCCCTGCCCAGGGTGTCTTCGAGGAAGATCTGATCCCCTTGCTGCATCAGGGGAAGGTTGAGGCACTGGTTGTAGCTCTCGTTGCCGGGCCAGCCGAGCCGGTGACAGGCGATGTAGGTGTTGGTGTCCTTCTGTTCCCACGGGAAATCCGTGTCGGGCAGCTTGACGGCGCCCAAGTCGAGTGCAACCTCCGAATCGTCGTTCCTGACCGTGTGGCCGTATAGCCCCAGCTTGGGGACCGTTAGGTAAAGCGTGGGGTCTTCCGGGACCACAGGCCCCCTGGGCTCCTCTTCAGCGGGCTCCTCATCGACGGGCTCCTCCTCGGTCGCCGCCTCCTGTGGCTCCTCCTCGGCGGGGGGCGTTTCGACCTGTTCGGCCGGCTCGTCCACGGTCTCTTCTGTGGTGCCCGAAAGGAGGTACAGGCCGAGGATGGCCACAATCAGCGCCGCCAGAAGTGTGAGGACTAGCAACGCGATCCGCCGCCTACGCCTGAACACAGCGTAGTTGGGACGCCTGGTATCTACAACCTTTCGCTGTTTGTCCATCAGCCGCATAAGCGAAAATTGTACCTATCACAGAAGGAATTGTCCGAAAGAGCAATTAACCTTAAAGATCAGGTTAATAGCTTAAGTGGCGCTTTCAGAGAACCGCCAAAGGTTCCGCGAGTCGCGTAGGCCCGCTCCCTGTAAGGCGCGAGCACGGGTGATACTATGCGCCGTGCTCGCGCCTTATCGCGTGACAATTTTGTTATTACCGGTCCCCGAGCAACCGAGAGAAAGAGGCCGATGCAGCGAGGAGCGAACCTCGTAAAGGAAAAACACGCGAAGACAAGTGTGGCGCTGATCTTTACGGCGCTTCTACTGGCGCTCGGCGTGCTGCTCGGTAGTCCCGGGTCGGATCCGGCCGGGGCGCAGGAGAAGGCTCCCGGGGGAGTTCCCGAGGCGGGGGCTTCCGGAGCTCCTCCCCAGGGCGCGGCCGCCGGGGACGACCCTAGCACCCAGCTCCCGGAGGTCGCGGTGCAGTCCTGGGCGCTCATGGACGCAGAGACCGGGTTGTACCTGAACGGGGAGAATCCCGATGAGCAGCTCCCGATCGGGTCGGTAACCAAGATCATGACCGCCCTCGTAGTCTTGGAGGAGGAGCCGAATCTCGACGAGGAGGTGACGGTCTCCGAGGAGGCCGAGTCTTACGTCGGGAGCGTCTACAGCAACGTAGGGCTCATCTCAGGCGAGCGCGTAACGGTCCGGGACCTCCTGAATGCTACCCTGATCCCTTCGGGCACAGACGCAGCGTATGCCCTGGCCGAGCATGTGGGCGGCGGAAGCGTGGGGAACTTCGTGGAGATGATGAACGACAGAGCTGCCTCGCTAGGTCTGGAGAACACCAATTTCGAGACCCCCGCCGGGTTGGATACCAACGCGAACTACTCCAGCGCCCGGGACCTCGCCGTGCTAACACGCGAGGCGCTCGAGTACCCTCTGTTCGCCGAAATGGTGGACACAGCGGATACTACCATCAGCACCCAGAATAGAGAGATAGAGATCGTCAACACCAATCAGCTCTTGAGGAGCTACCCGCCGGCGACCGGCGTAAAGACCGGGACCACGCCCCAGGCGGGCGCTAACCTCGTCGCCTCCGCCGAGGCGAACGACGAGTCTCTTATAGCTGTTGTCATCGGCGCCGATGACTCTGACGAACGGTTCCGGGCCGCTGAGGCGCTGCTCGAGTACGGGTTTAGCAACTACGATCGTGAGGCTCTGGTGGGCCAGGACGAAGTCTATGACGAGGCCCCGTTACCCTACCGCCCAGAGGAGTTCGTGCCGCTCGCTGCCACCAGAGACGTAACCGGTCTCGTGGATTCGAACTCTGAGGTGGAGCGGAGGATAACCGTCCAGGATGAGCTTCCTCCTTCGGCCAGCGCCGGTGAGGAGCTCGGCGAGGTGGAGGTTCTGGTAGATGGGCAGCGCGTCGGGGAGAGCCCGCTGGTGGCCCAGGAAGGCTACGAGGAGGCCTCCCTGTGGCGAAAGGCGAGCTACAGCGTGGGGAGGTTCCTGAGTAGCGTGTGGGAGTCTGTGACAGGTCTCTTTGGGTAGGCTCTTCACCCTTAGAAGCTCTCCACCGTGGGGCGGAGGTCCGTCTCCAGGGTCCAGGCGGTGGGATCCTGGGTGTGAAGCCGCCAATACGTTTCGGCGATGGCGTCGGGGGAGAGCATCGTGTGCTCCTCGCGGTCCGGGAACCTCTCGCGCACCCTGGGGGTATTGATCTGGCCATCTATGATGACGTGGGCGACGTGGATTCCCTGAGGCCAGAACTCCCGGGCCATGGACTGCGCGAGTGCCCGGAGGCCGAACTTGCC
>JALZFP010000226.1 GCA_030861485.1 Actinomycetota bacterium
CCTCCCGGGCTCCTCTTAAAGGAGCCGCGCCTACCAGTCTGGGAATCCCAGACAATTTGGCTTGCTCGCACCGGTGGTTTACCTGGCCGGTCCCTCGCGGGGTACCGCCGGTGGGCTCTTACCCCACCCTTTCACCCATCACCTGTACCGTAGGACACGTCCCGATGAGGCGTATCCGTCTAGCCATCGGCTGGTCTGCTCTCTGTTGCACTTGACGTAGCGGCGGGCTTGCGCCACACCGCCCCTCGGGTTGTTAGCCCGAGCGGCCTTTTCGGACCAGGGAGTTCCCGGCCCTCGCGAGTCCGGACTTTGCTCTGCGCTGCCGGCGAACGGCCTAGCTCCGCCGGGCGGCGCAGCGACGGGTCGGACGGCCCGAACCCTCATTCATAATTATAACTCAGGTCCGCCTTGAACTAGCCCATTGTCGGGCCGCGTCTGCCGTGGCCGATCAGAACGATCCTCGTGGGGCTCAGGCGCATCTCGACTTTGCTGATCCGACTCCAGCGGTTCTGCCAACGCCGGTCGTCAACTACAGCCGGGTCGAACCAGGCTCCAGGAGCCGCTCCGGGCCCACCCTTGGGCTCCAGTACGCCTTCGTAGGCTCCATAATCGGTAGGTTCGGCGAGCGTGCTGGAGGACTTGCGGTATATGCCGTTACGAGATCGAAAGGACTGCACACTGGAAGAGCTCGTCCCTAGGGCACTCGCGATCCACTCGTCGCTCTTGCCCTCATCCACCCAACGTTTGACGTCGTCCACAAACTTTCTGAGCGAGACCCTCTGGTTTATGCCCACGCTTGCCACCTCCAATCTTTTTCTTCTGTCTATATAAGTACACTAGCGCACATACACGAGACGTGCAAAGAGTTCGTAGTAAACTCTGGGTGTGGACACTTTTATTGGCTTTGGGGTAGAGGTATTGCGTCTCGTGCCCCTGATCCTCGCCTTCTACGTTCCCGCCCTCATGGGGTTGGCAATTACAAAGGAGCGCGGTGAGAGTTACAAGGTCAAGGCCACCCTGGTCTTCCTCATCGGCTTTGGCGGCATCATTGGCCTGCAGCTCCTTCTGCGCGCCACCTCTTCGCTCCAGGTAGCGCAAACCCTAGGCCTCTCGCTAGTCCAGATCGGGGTGGGGCTCCTTTTCGCGGCGCTCACCGTCTACAAGCTGGCTGACTAGCACTGCCGACTCCATTAGGACCCCTAGGACGTTTCGAGGGCTACCTTCACCGCTTCGCGGTCGCGGTTCAAGTCATAGAAGGTCATATTCGCCCTGGCTTGCTCGTAGGGCTTGGCGTGGGTAGGTGCGAGGAAGCCAGCCTCCAACATAGCCTCTATGACCTCCCGGATCTCCTCCTGCGAGAGCTCCAGTTCCCCCCGCTCATCAAGGTCGCGGATGCTACCAAAGATCTCGACGAGAGATGCCGGCGCCCTTAGAGACGCAACGCTCCTGCAGATGGTCTTGAGCTCGTAGGGCGTTAGGTCCTCAAGAAGGTCGAAACCCGGCTTCGTGCTCGGCCCGGCCTCCACTTCCGCAGCGCCATCCCGCTGCGGCCGGCCGTCTGCCCGGCCGTTGGCTCCAGCATCGGCGACGGTCTCTTTTGGCTCCTCGACAGCCAGGTCGGACTCGGGGATCTCGGGGACCTTCTCGCCCGGCAGGTAGACCTGCAACTCCAAGTCCTGGTCGACAGTGTTCACCAGCCCCCGGCGCTCGGCTTCGACCACAAAGTCCTTGAACTTCTTGAAGCCTTCGTTGCGCTCGTCGAACGAGCCAAGCTGCACAATCATCTGTTGCTTGACCTGCCCCAGGACCCGCGTCTTGCCGCCCTTCTTCAAGGCCTCGACAGCCCGCACCAGCTCCCCGTATGGATCGGCGGTCTTTTTCTTCGGTGCTTTTTCGCGCGCTCGCGCGGCCCGCTCCTCCTCCAGCAGGGAGGCGTAGGAGATAAACTCGTCGGCGGACTCTATAAGGTGATATGAGGTAGCCTCCGAGACCCCGATCACCACGACCTTCTTCCCCCGGCTGCGGAGCAGGCTCACGAGCGGGATAAAGTCCCCGTCGCCGGTGACCAGGACGTAAGTGTCCACCTGCGGATGGTGATGCAAAAAGTCCGCGCACTCCACGGCCAGCATCAGGTCTATCGAGTTGGTCCGGCGCTTCTGGGAGCGACCGCCCGGAAAGTACCGCGCGGAAATGTAGCGTGGGGAGATACCGTTCGAGTAGAGGGTGGGCGGGGCGTCGCGGAAGTCACCGTCGGTCCAGTCTGCGTAGGCCGTTGCGGAGACTATGCGCCCGTGCTCCCGGGCCTTCTCCAGTATGGCGGAGACGTTCGGCTTCGAGTTATACTCGGTGACAGTGGAGATGTAGATGTTCTCCCAGTCTATAAAGATTGCCAGATCTTCGGGCATATGTCCTTTTTCCTTATGTAGTGAGAGAGGCCCAGATCTCTTTGGGCCTCTTCGCTCTCTTTATACGTTGTATCGTTCGCGTAGCGGTATGGCCGTTTGGGCAAGGGTCTCCTCGTCGAGCTCGGCCTCCACCCACAAGAGACTCTCTTCGACCTCAAAGTCTCCCGGCAAGTCGAAGGCCGCCACGATAGTTGCCGGGCCCTCTTCGCCGCTCAACCAGACGGAGTACTCGGCCGACTCCTCCAGGACCTCGCCCTCTTCGTTGGTAATCAAGATGCGCGCCCGCCGCTCCCCCGCTTCCGAGTGCTCGCACCCCTCGAACTTAGCGTAGACCATGAAGGAGAACTCTTCTCCCTCGGCGGGCCTGAGTTCGTCGAGTATCCCGAAGAGGGTGAGCTGGCCTTCGAGCTCGCTGCAGCTCTCGGCCAGGACCAGAGCCGTGCACTCGACTACACCCTCGCACATCTTCTCGCTACTCACGAGTCCCTCCGCCGTTCGGGCTCACGCCGTCTGGCTCCGCGGCCCTGGCACCCGCTATCTCGTCGAGCGCGAGCTCGTCGCCGCCTCCATCTTCGACCGCCCCTCGAGACGAGACGACCTTGGCGATGGCGCTCACTGAATCCCCCGCTCTCAGGTTCATCACTCGAACACCCTGGGCCGAGCGCCCCTGACGAGAGACGGATTCGGCGTCTATCCGAATGGTGGTCCCGAAGTTCGAGACGATCACGAGCTCGTGCAGGTCTGGCTTGACGACCCGCACACCCGCCAGGCCTCCCCGGTCGCCGTCGGTCTTCATAGCTATCACGCCCTGCCCACCACGGCCCTGCGAGCGAAACTGCGAGAGGGCGGTGCGCTTGCCGAAGCCCTTCTCCGTGATGAGGAAGAGATCCGCAGTGTCGTGGACGACGTCGGCGGCGAGAACGGCGTCGCCGCTCTTGAGCGTAATCCCCTTGACCCCGGCGGTGGCCCGGCCCATCGGGCGCGCCTCGCTTTGGGGGAAGCGGATCCCCAGGCCGTTCCGGCTCACCAGGACGACGTCCTGCCCCTGTGAAGCCTGGCGCACCGCGATCAGCTCATCGCTATCGGCGAGGTTTATCGCGATGATCCCATCGTTCTTCAAGGGCGTGTTGTAGTCGCCGAACGCAGTCTTTTTGACTATGCCATTCTTCGTAGCAAACAGCAGGTACTCGGCCTCCGCGAAGTCCTTGGTCGCGATAACGGTAGCTATTCTCTCCCCCTGATCCAGCGGCAGGAGGTTTGCAACGTGCCGACCCTTGGCAGCACGGCCCATCCTCGGCAACTGGTGAACCTTCAGACGATACACCTTGCCCTTGTTGGTGAAGAAGAGCATGTAGTGGTGCGTCGTGGTTATAAAGAGGTGGTCTATAAAGTCGCCCTCTTTCAGCTCCATCCCAGCTACACCCACCCCTCCGCGGCCCTGCTTGCGGAAGGTGTTCACGGGGACACTCTTGAGGTAGCCGCCGTTGGAGATCGAGATTACCATCTCCTCCTCGGCGATGAGGTCCTCGATCTCGAAGTCGGTGCCCTCGTCGATGGCGATTTGGGTCCGCCGCTCGTCGCTGTAGGCCGCCCTGACCTCTAGGAGCTCTTCCTTGACGATCCCATACACCTTCGACTCGTCGGCGAGCACGCCTTCGAGGTACTCGATCTTCTCAGCCAAGTCCTTATGCTCCTGCTCGACCTTACGCCGTTCAAGCGCGGTAAGCCGTTGCAACCTAAGGTCTAGTATCGCTTGTGCTTGCCGCTCGGAGAGCTTGAACTTCTTGATCAGGTTGCCCCGTGCCGTCTCCACGCTGCGCGACTTGCGGATTATGGCTACGACCTCATCCAGGTTAGAGAGCGCGACGAGCAGTCCTTCGAGAATGTGCGCCCGTGCCTGGGCCCGCCCCAACTCGTAGCGCGTCCGACGGGTGACAACCTCGAATTGGTGGGCGATGTAGTGCTTGAGGACCTGTCTGTACGAGAGCGTTTTCGGCACGCCGTCAACGAGCGCAACCAGGTTCACCCCGAAACTCTGCTGCATCTGAGTCTGCTTATAGAGGTTGTTCAGGACAACCTTCGGCACTGCCTCGCGCTTTAACTCAATAACTATGCGCATCCCCGCGCGATCCGACTCGTCCCTGAGGTCGCTTATACCGTCGAGCTTGCGCTCCTTGACCAGCTCCGCAATCTTCTGCAGTAGGTAGCTCTTGTTGACCTGGTAGGGGATCTCGGTCACTACGATCTGGGTACGGTTACCCTTTATCTGCTCGGTGTGCGCCTTTGCCTGCACGCGCACCGAGCCGCGGCCCGTAAGGATCGCATCCCGGATACCGGCCCGGCCAACTATTACACCGCCTGTCGGGAAGTCCGGCCCCTGTATGTGCTTCGCCAGCTCGGTATCTTCGAGCTCGGGATCTTCGATTAGGGCGACCGTTGCGTCGATTACCTCACCTAGGTTGTGTGGTGGGATCTTAGTCGCCATACCGACCGCGATGCCGTCCGAGCCGTTGACGAGCAGGTTGGGAAAACGCGCCGGCAACACCACCGGCTCCCGCTGGCTCTCGTCGAAGTTCGGCGCGAAGTCCACTGTGTCCGAGCTTATGTCTCGCAGCATCTCGGTCGCCATGCGGGCGAGTCGCGCCTCTGTGTACCTCATAGCCGCCGCCGGGTCCCCGTCCACGCTCCCAAAGTTCCCCTGCCCGTCCACGAGTGGGTGGCGCATCGAGAACTCCTGTGCGAGCCTCACGAGCGTATCGTAGACCGCCGAGTCGCCATGCGGATGGTACTTACCGATGACCTCGCCGACGACCGTCGCGCTCTTGCGGTACGGCCTGTTCGGCTGTAGGCCCAAATCGTGCATCGCGTAGAGGACGCGCCTGTGAACCGGCTTCAGGCCGTCGCGCACATCCGGGAGGGCGCGCGAGACGATCACGCTCATAGCGTAGCTGAGGAAGGAGTCTTTTATCTCCTCCTCTATGGAGTGGGGCTTTATGTTCCCCGAGAAGGTATCAAGCATCCAGGTTCTTCACCTCTCTGGCGTTCTCCTCGATAAAGGCTTTTCTAGGCTCGACCTTGTCGCCCATAAGCGCGGTAAAAAGCTCGTCCGCGACCGCCGCCGAATCCACCGCAACCTGCAAAAATGTCCTGCTGCTCGGGTCCATCGTCGTCTCCCAAAGCTGCTGCGGGTTCATCTCCCCAAGGCCCTTGAAGCGCGAGATGTTCGTGTTCCCGTTGGCGTTCAGCCGCGTCAGCGTCTCCCTGAGCTCTGCGTCGTTGTAGACGTAGTGGTCGCGACGGTTGTGCGTGACCTTATAGAGCGGCGGTTGGGCGATGTAGACATAGCCGGCTTCTATAAGCTCAGGCATGTTCCGGAACAAAAAGGTCAGAACCAGTGTGCGGATGTGACTGCCGTCTACATCCGCGTCGGTCATAATAACTATCTTGTTGTAGCGAGCATCGTCAACATTGAAGCTCTCTCCCACACCGGCGCCTATAGCGCTGATCATGGCCTGTATCTCGGCATTCGAGAGTACCTTGTTCATGTTGGCTTTCTCAACGTTGAGGATCTTGCCGCGCAACGGTAGTATCGCCTGGAAGTTCCTGTCCCTTCCCTGCTTGGCGGAGCCACCCGCTGAGTCGCCCTCGACGATGTACAGCTCGCTCCGCGCCGGGTCCTTGGAGGAGCAGTCCGCGAGCTTGCCCGGCAAGGTAGAGCTCTCCAGGTAGCCCTTGCGTATCGTATCGCGCACCTTACGTGCCGCTTGCCGAGCACGGGCCGCCTGCAGTGCCTTGTTGATGACCGCCTTGGCCTCACCGGGTCTCTCTTCGAGAAACTCCGCGAGGAAGCGGTTCGTGCTGCTCTCCACTAATCCCTTGATCTCGGTGTTCCCAAGCTTGGTCTTAGTCTGTCCCTCGAACTGCGGCTCGGAAAGCTTCACGCTTATGACCGCCGCCAAGCCCTCCCGGATGTCGTCGCCGGTGAGGTTTTCCTCTTTCTCCTTAAGGAGCCCCTTCTGGCGAGCGTAGGCGTTGATCGTGCGCGATAGCGCTGCCCGAAAGCCGGAGAGGTGTGCCCCACCCTCATGCGTGTTGATGTTGTTGGCAAACGTAAAGACCGAGTCCTGAAACCCCGAGTTCCACTGCAGGGCAACCTCAACGTCCCCCACAGCCTCCTCGCGCTCGAAGTAGAAGATAGTTTTGTGCACCGGGTCCTTCGCCTCGTTGATGTGCTCCACGAAGTCCCGGATCCCCCCGTCGTATTGGTAAGTTACGGAGCGGTCCTCCTCGCGCTCGTCTACGAGTGAGATCTTGAGCCCCTTGTTCAAAAACGCCGACTCACGGAATCTCCTCGCCAGCGTATCGAAGGAGAACTCCTGCGTCTCCGTAAAGACCTCTGGGTCGGGCAGAAAGCGGATGGTGGTCCCGGTTCCCTCGCCCTTCTTGAGCTTGCGCGACTTCTTGATCTCGCTCTCTGGGAACCCACGCTTGTAGCGCTGGGTAAAGAGGTGGCCATCTCGCCTTACCTCCATCTCGAGCCACTCGGAGAGGGCGTTGACCACGGACGCCCCAACACCATGCAGGCCGCCGGAGACCTTGTAGCCCTGTCCGTCGAACTTCCCGCCGGCATGCAGGGTGGTCATGATGACCTCGGCCGCCGACTTGCCGTACTTGTCCATCTTGCCGACGGGCATACCACGCCCATCATCGGTTACAGAGACTGAGTTGTCTGGATGCACGGTCACGGAGATCTCCGTGCAGTAGCCAGCCAGGGCCTCGTCTATCGAGTTGTCAACGATCTCCCATACGAGATGGTGCAATCCCCTCGGTCCAGTCGTACCGATATACATACCTGGTCTACGCTTGACAGCCTCCAGCCCCTCCAAAACCTGGATGGAGCTTGCATCGTAATCGCTCTTGCCATTCTTGGGAACAGGGTTAGCCGTCAAAGAACCAGACCCTCCTTACTTAAATGTCCGGCGCCTCCGCAGGAACTGAATTCTTCTAGGTAACTTAGCACCCAAAGATTCTAACACATCTCATGCATTTTCCAAATACCCTATAAGGTGTTTTGCGGCTTACTTAAGCGGTTTTCAGGGTCTGTCCCTATCCCCTTGCACCACCCTTAGTGGCCTCCGGCACCGAGCCACCAGATATGCGTATGACGCGTGCTCTTTGGAGGACTTTTTCGTCGAAGTATTCGAGGTTCGTCGTGGATATGACGGCCTGGGTGCTCCCCAAAAAGTACTCGGAGAGGTACCCTCGGCGCTCCTCGTCGAGCTCGCTCATTACGTCGTCGAAGAGCAGTATTGGGTCCTGCCCCGTCTCTCCCTTCAGATATTCCCTCGCCGCAAACTTCAGAGCAAGTGTCGCCAACCTCTGCTGGCCCTGAGACCCGTAGGTTGTGAGGCTGACCCCGCCAAGTAAGATCGCGAAGTCGTCCCGGTGTGGCCCAACAGAGGTAGTGCCACGCTCTATATCGACGCTGTGAGCCTCACTGAGGGCCTCTGCATACCTTTCCAGTGGTGCGCTATAGGAATAGCCCAGCGCGGCCTTCTCGGGGCCATACAGGGCCCTTAGAGCGTCTCCGAAGAGAGAGTTAAGAGGCCCCACGGCTGCGGCGCGGCCTCTTAACACTGTTGTCCCGAACTCCACGACCTTGCGGTCCCAGGTTGAGAGGGTACGTTCGGAGGAGAAGCCGTCCCGGATTCGTCTGAGGAGCTGATTGCGCTGCTGGACGGCCTTTGCATACTCGGCGACGGTACGAGCGTAGGTAGGGCGCAGGGAGGAGAGCAGGCTGTCGAGAAACTCCCGGCGGTCGGCGGGGGCTCCTTTGACGATGCGGATGTCATCTGGAAAGAAGGTGACGACCCGGACCCCCGCGCCGCCGGCCGCGTAGGCGGTAAGGGAGGGCGCGGGTACCCCGTCAACGGTAAGGCGCTTCTTCTGGCCGGGAGCGTAACCTACGGCCACCTTTTGCTCCTCCCCGCTGGCTACGCTACCGTTGAGGCTCACGCGCATCTCGGTACGGGCAAAGTCCTCTCCCCAGCGGACGACCTCCCCGCCGTTAGGGGTGCGGGGGGTAGATCCGGTAGCGGCGAAGGAGATAGCCTCCAGCAGGTTCGTCTTGCCCTGGGCGTTGTCGCCAAGGACTATGTTGAGGCCCGGGGTTAACATGATCGTGGAATCGGCGTAGTTGCGGAAGTTGACGAGCCGAATAGCGCGCAGGTAGCTCACCGGACCTCCATCCTCTCGTCCCCCACCTCGACCACGTCCCCCTCCCGAAGCTTCAAGCCGCGACGAGTTTCGACCTCGCCATTGACCCTTACCTCTCCGGTCTGGATCAGCACCTTCGCCTCCCCGCCGCTCCCGACGGCGTTCGCGACTTTTAAGGCTTGGCCTAGTGTGATGCCGGGGAAGAGCTGCAACGGGTTCCTAGCTCCGGGCCGGATCCCGCATCGGCATAATCAGGTACAGGAAGTCCGGCTCCTCTTCGTCTTCGTCAGCGGAGTCGTCTGGCACTATCAGCCCGGGTTTTAAAGACTCATTGAGCCTGAAGAGCACACTCTCGGAGTCTACCGCCGAGACTCCATCGAGCAGGTAGCTCGGGTTGAACGAGATGTGGAACTCGTCCTCGCTGGTGGCGGGCAGCCTCTCGCGGGCCTCCCCCACCTCCCCGTTCCTCACCGAGACCTCCACGGCGCCCTCGGAGAAATCCAGGCTCACCGGCACGGGCGGCGTTTGTCGCTGGGCGAAGAGGTTCACGCGGCGTAAGGTTTCGATGAGGTCCTCGCGCCGGATAGAGATCTCGCGCTCGAAGGTATCGGGTAAAAGGCGCCTGTACTCAGGGAAGTTGCCCTCGATTAGCCGCGTGCCAAAGAGCACGTCGCCGATTCTGAAGAGCGCCTGGTTCTCCGAGAGAGCGACATCGATCTGCTCCTCGTCCGACCCCGAGAAGATGCGGCCCACCTCCTGCATCGCCCGGGCCGGTATGATCGCCTCCCGCGAACCATCGAAGGTGGTCGCAAGCTCGGTCTCCTTGATGCTTAGGCGGTAGGAGTCGGTCGTCACCATGCGCACTCTGTTCTCCTCGAAGGAGACCAATATCCCTGTCAATACCGGCCGCGTCTCGTCCCTTGAGTAAGACCGCGAGACTTTCTCGACGGTCTCCACGAGCGCCTCGCCGCTTATCTTGAAGGCCCCAGCTTCATTGAGCTTGGGTAGCTGCGGAAAATCTTCGGCCGCGTATGCCCGGATACGATACTCGTTCTCTCGTGCCGCGAGCCTAACAACACCCTCTGAACGCTCGTATACGAGCGTGAGCTCTCCCCCGGGGAGCGAACGCACCACGTCGTTGAAGATACGGGCCGGTATTACTACCCTTCCCCCCTCCTCGACCTCCGCCGGCGCCGTGGTCTGTAGAGACAACTCCATATCCGTCGCCGACAGCCGCACGGACCCGTTATCTGCCTCTAGCAAGATCCCGCCTAAAAGCTGAATCGTCGAACGCGCCGATACCCCCCGAGAAGCCAACGCGAGCTTTCTACTAAAAGCTTCGGTGTTACAAACAACCCTCACCGCTTGTCCTCCTTCCTCCATAATATTAATTTAAACCATTAAGTTCTTAGAATAATAGTAATAATAAGGCCTGTGGATAATGGGGATAAAACCTAAAAACCCCTTGGGTAAGCCGAAAAGTCGCCCCCGAGGTTGTGTACAAAATTGGGGATAAATAGCGTTTTCCTGTGGAAGGGTTGTGGATAAGTCGTGGATTATCCACAACCCTGAGTTATCCACAGAAGTTTCCACAACTTTATCCACAAAACTTCCCCTCTTTATCCACAGGTTTATCCACAGGAAATATACGAAAATACGCATACGTCATGCATATTAGGCTAGATACCTCCCTGCTTGTCCACAGTCCACGCAGGTTATCCACCGATTTCTGTGGATAAGTACCCAACATTTTAGATGGTAGTAGCTAGGTTTTCCACAAGGGGAGTAGAAGGTTGTGGATAACTTCGGGCATATATATTTGTATGTGTTACCAAATACCCCCCTGCAGGGGAGGGAGAAAAAGATCTTTGGGGTGGAAGAGTTGGCTTCTGTGGAACTTTGGGAGGGCTTGGTTTAACGCTTACTTTTGACGTGGTAAGTGATCTCGTGGATCTGGTTAAAGACATCGCGGTCGCTGTTTATTAGGTTGGAGATCTTATTCGTCGCGTGCATAACGGTCGAGTGGTCGCGACCGCCGAAGGCGCGTCCGATTTTGGGGAGCGACTCGTCGGTGAGCTCGCGGCTGAGGTACATAGCGATCTGCCGAGGATAAGCGAAGACCTTTGAGCGGCTGGACCCTACGAGGTCAGACTTCGATATACCAAAGTAGCGGCAGATCTCATGTTGAATTAGCTCTATCGGGATCTCGCGGTACTGTGCGTCTAGCAGTATGTCTTTTAGTACCTCTTCCGCGAGGGCCACGCTCACCGTGCGCCCGTAGAGCGAGGCGTAAGCCAGGATGCGCACCAGTGCACCTTCCAACTCACGGATGTTTGTCGAGACCTTGGAGGCTATAAAGGTCAAGACCTCGTCATCTACCTGGTCGAGCTTGTCCATCATCGCCTTCTTGCGCAGGATCGCGATCCGGGTTTCCAGGTCAGGCGGCTGGATGTCGGTGACTAGACCCCACTCGAACCGGGAGACCAAGCGGTTCTCCAGAGTCGGAATGTACTTTGGATGCCTGTCCGAGGTTATGACGATCTGCTTGTTCTCCTCGTAGAGCGCGTTGAAGGTGTGGAAGAACGCTTCCTGGGTCTCGACCTTACCTTCGAGGAACTGTATGTCGTCGATGAGCAGGATGTCATTCTCCCGGTAGCGCTTCTGAAAATCCAGCGGCGCATTGTCCCTGACAGAGTTGATGAAGTCGTTGGTGAAGTTTTCGCACGTCACATAGCGAACCCGCACGCTCGGGTCCTGATCCTCGACGTACTGGCCAACGGCGTGGAGCAAGTGTGTCTTACCGAGACCTACACCACCATAGATGAAGAGCGGGTTGTAGACGACCCCTGGTGTCTCGGAGACAGCTAGGGCCGCGGCGTGAGCGAACCGGTTGCCGGCGCCGATAACGAAGGTGTCGAAGGTGTATTTGGCCTTGAAGGGCCGCGGCATGCGGGCACTCCTCACGAATTCCGCGCCGTTCAAACCTGAACCGTTTCGCTCCTCCGACCCGCGGACGCCGGAATTCTCGATACTAATTATCAACTCTGCGCCCTCTTTGCCCAGGGTTGAGGCGAGAGCCGCCTCCAAGAGTGGCTTGAAACGACTCTCTATGTACTCCTTAGCGATCGGGTTCTTCACGGAGACCTCCAACCGGTCTTCACGTAAGTCTCCGGGTCTCGTGCCGTCGAACCAGACTCTTAAGGAGGGGGTGTCTACATGCTCGGAGATACGTTCGAGTACCTCCATCCAGACCTCTTCTGGAGAGCGCTGCATAGTCTACCTCACCCAGGCGTTGACGATCGCCTCGACTAGATCCCAGCCAAGCGGCGTGATTACGCGCTTCCCTGACTCGGCGCTGGTGACTAGACCGTGCTCCTCTAGCACTGATAGATCCCTGTAAGCGGTGCTGACGCTGATCTCTAACCTATCTGCTACCGTGGAGGGCCCTAGCTCCCCAGACTCCAACACCGTGATTAGGACCTTCTGTTGCCTCTCGGAGAGGTTCATCTTGGGGACGGCGTCGGGATACTTTCGTTGCGTCGCCTGCGGCGTGGCAGCCGGATCACCATTGTCAGGTTTACCGCTGTCGGGTGTGTGGGCGGGCTCCCCCACCGCTACCGTGGCCACGGTGCCACCGCCGATGTTGTCCTCCAAACTAACGTTACCCCCCACCCTCTCTGCTGCTGCCTGAGCGAGACCCAGCCCCGCACCGACTCCTCGAATCTCCCTTAACGCGTCTGGTGTGGCGCCGGAGAAACCGAACTCGAATGCCCGGGTCTTGTTCTCTACACCCGGCCCCTTGTCCGAAATCCTTACCACGTTGCCATCTTCTAGAACGGAGATCACGACCCCTCGGAACTCGGCGTGGATGAGATTATCAACCAGCTCTCGCAGAGCTGCTTCGGGTATACGTCCTCCAAGCGCCTTGACTTTCTCCATCACTAGCCCGCAGAACTTGCTACTAGCCGAGCCCGGTGATGTCGCCGAGACTTCCGATACCTCGGGCTCCCCGTTCCTTGGATAGACGGCGACCCTGATGCTGAACTCAGCACCCCTCTCGGGCCTCTCTGTTCGGTTCGCGTACATCATCCCCTTCGGAATTATTGCGTACGCCCAGCGGCTACGCTAGAGGCACGGAGTACAAAACATGGTTTTGCAGGTACTTAGAATACTTATCCACAGTTTTATCCACATCGTGTGGATAGAGAATCTGAATTGTTTTGCTTGAGATGCGCCAGCTAGCCTGGATTCGTAGAAAACAGCTTCCACATTCTACGGCGTAATCGTTATGGGCTATGCGAAAAGAGATGGTTTGCAGTATTTTCCTGGT
>JALZFP010000274.1 GCA_030861485.1 Actinomycetota bacterium
ATCGTCCGGCAGGGTGAGCGTAGCATCCGGGACATCACCGTAAACGCCCGCGACTCCGATCACGGCCAGCAGGTGGCCGAGGCAATAGACGCGCTTGAGGACGTTCAGGTACTCAGCTCCTCAGACAGGACCTTTCTCGCCCACATGGGTGGCAAGATAGAGGTGAAGCCCAAGATGTCTATCAAAACGCGGGACGCGCTCTCTATGGCCTACACGCCGGGGGTCGCCAGGGTGTGCCAGGCGATAGCTGAAGACACCACGCAGGCGTTCAACCTCACCGTAAAGCGAAACACCATCGCGGTAGTCTCCGACGGGACGGCGGTTCTGGGGCTCGGGGAGGTGGGACCAGAGGCGGCAATGCCGGTGATGGAGGGTAAAGCGATGCTCTTCAAGGAGTTCGCTGACGTGGATGCTTACCCAATCTGCTTGGAGTGTACAGGCACCGAGGACATCATAACCACGATAAAGAATATAGCCCCGGGCTTCGGCGGCATAAACCTGGAAGACATCTCTTCCCCCAGGTGTTTTGAGATCGAGGAGCGGCTCCAGCAAGAGCTGGATATTCCCGTCTTCCACGACGACCAGCACGGGACGGCGGTCGTAGTATTGGCGGCCCTCCACAACGCCCTCAAGATCGTGGGCAAGGAGAAAGAGGATCTCAAGGTGGTCGTCAACGGGGTCGGGGCATCGGGGAGCGCCTGCACCAAGATCTTACTCTCCGATGGCATTAAGAACATCATCGGTCTGGACAGCAAAGGAGTCGTCCATCCGGAACGCGAAGACCTCTCCCCCATGGAGCGTTGGGTTGCCGAGAACACTAACCCGGAGGGATTGACCGGAGAGCTCTGGGACGTTATAGAAGGGGCGGATCTCTTCTTGGGCCTCTCCGTACCGGGGGTGCTCACTACCGAGCATCTGGACCTGATGGCCAGAGACCCAATAGTCTTCGCCTTAGCGAACCCAGACCCGGAGATAACGCCCGAGGAAGCCGAAGGGCGGGCGCGCATCATGGCCACCGGGCGTAGCGACTACCCTAACCAGATCAACAACACTCTATGTTTCCCGGGGATCTTCCGGGGTGCCCTGGACTCCCGGGCGCGGAAGATGAACGAGGAGATGAAGCTCGCCGCGGCCCACGCCCTGGCCGAGGTCATCCCCGAGGAGGACCTCTCGGAGGATTACGTGATCCCCAGCCTTTTCGACGAGCGCATCGTGCCCACGATGGCGGAGGCGGTCGCGGAGGCGGCCCGGGAGAGCGGGTCGGCCCGCACCTCTCTCGAACAGGAGAACCCCCTGGGGGACCCCTCGCGAGCCTAGCAGAATTAGCGTCCGGGCTCACGCGCCGCTCCTAACACCCAAACGGGTACACTGATCCCACAAGGGTCACAGAAGCGGAAGCACGAGTGGCGCAGACGAGTACGGCTTTCAGCGTCGGAAAGGAGATGCCCATCTTTGGGCTACCAGACGAGAAGGGAAGGCCTTTCAACTTAGCGGAGCGACTTGAAGAGGGACCTCTAGTTCTGGTCTTCTACCGGGAAGACTGATGACCGTACTGCAACGGGCAAGCGGCATCTACGAAAACCCTCAAAGAGGTAGGGCTCGCAATTCTCAGGTGGAGAGCTGAGCGTCGATCAATGCTCCACTGTGCGCCACGAGGTAGAACGTTCTTAGAAAGTTATGATGGTGGATATCGTGAAGTAGGTGTTAATTTCAAAGGTCGTGTTGTTCAGCACGCACATATGCTCTTGGTGTCCCAAGCGAAGCGATATTTTAGAGAAAGCCAAGTCCCGTTTAAGGAGATAAACTTGGAGGGAACCCGGAGGCAGCGCGGGACAGCGTCCGCAAGACCGGGCAGACGGGGGTGCCGGTGATAAGATCGGCAACCGCTGGATCGTCGGGTTCGACAAGGAACGGATAGAGAAGGAGCTTGGGATCGGCTAAGCAAAACGCTTCCCGCCAGATCTTCTAAAAAGGGCGTGTAAACGCCCCGCGCACCGGTTTGCAAATCGCTCTCCTGTTTCCCCTTACCTTTTTATTAAATAGCTTCTAGCAAGAGGCATGGAAATGCAGCGGGATTCATCTCACGTGCTGCACCAACTTGGCCTTTAGGCCAATCTCGACGCCTGCCAGGGCTTTGGAAACCGGGCAGTTCTGCTTGGCAGCCTCGGCCTGCTCTTGGAAAGCTTCCTCGTTAATGCCGGGGACCTCGGCCTCCGTCCGCAGATCGATCTGACTAATGACGTACCCCTCCCCGGCCCGGTCAAAGTGCACGCGCCCTTCAGTGTGGATTCGCTTTGGAGGGTGGCCAGCCGCCGAAAGCCGACGAGAGAGAGACATGGAAAAGCAGCCCGCGTGAGATGCGGCCAGCAACTCCTCGGGGTTCGTGCCGGGCCCTTGCTCCATGCGTGTGTGGTAAGAGAAACCACCTTCAAAGGCGCCACTTCCTAGCTTCATTTTGCCTTTGCCGTCGCGGAAGGCACCCTCCCAGGCTGCTTCTGCAGTGCGTATCATCGTCACCGTCTGCTCCCCTTTTGGATTCGCTTAGTCTTAGCGTTGGTTGGCGGTGGCGGACATGTCCGCCACGACCACCCAGCGGCGCATCAGCCTAAGCGTATCAGCCCACTCGTCACCCCTGCCCTCACCCTCCCCAGTAAGGCTACTTGAGTAGGTCCTTGGCCTTGCCCAGCTTGTCCTTGGCCGTGCCCTTCGCCTGCTCCGACCGTCCTTCGGCCTTCTTTTCCTCGTCACCGATGATGGCTCCGGTAGCCTCTTTGGCCTTGCCCTTCGCCTTGTCCAGTGCCCCTTCGCCCTTGTCTTGGCTGCTGCTCTTCCTTCCCATGCTCTTCCGCTCCTTTCGGTACACACACTTCAACACATACTTTTTCGTGTGCTTATCCCTTAGACGCGTAAATGGGTTAGGTTAGTTACGTTTTTGTCGCACCTATAGGCCTCCTGGCGCGAGACGGCTTTAGGGCCTTCTGCGCGGAGGCCTCTTGAAAGTATCGACGAACCTTTTTATGGTACTGTGATTCCTGTTTTCCGTGAGTACCGCTGTGGGACCCGCGACGCGGGCGCGACCTACGGCTGATACAGAGGAGGAATCGTAAGAGAAGACTGCAAGCTACTAATGACACCCGTAACGAGGAAGCTCAGCGTGGGCATCATGTTGTTCCTCGCCTTAATTTTGGTAGCGACCTCTTGCAGCCTAGGCGGATCCACGGGAAGCGAAACCCGCGAGCGCGGGGGCTCTGAGGAGACGACCGCCGGTCCCGGCACGACAACACAAAGGGCGAGTAGTAGTCCCACCGGAGCCTCGGAGGCCTTAGGGAACCTAAGGGTCGCGCAGCCCGGCTCAATGAGCGGCTACTCGCGCGAGAGCTTCAAGCACTGGTCCGACGCCCAAGAGAACGGCTGGGACGCCCCTAGCAAGTCCTGCGACGCTCGCGACGCCGCACTCATCCGGGACGGCAAGGACGTAAAGGTGGAGAACAAGTCCTGCAAGATAAGCTCGGGGCAGTGGCCGGACCCCTACACAAAGAAGACGCTCTCCGACCCCAAGAGCGTCGACATCGACCACATAGTGCCGCTGGCCGAGGCGTGGAGGAGCGGCGCTTCCACCTGGAACGACTCACAGCGCGAGCGCTACGCCAACGACCCTGAGGTTTTGCTCTCCGTCGAGGCCACCGCCAATCGGGCTAAGGGGGACAAGGACCCGGCGGCATGGAAGCCGCCCAATGAGGACGAGTGGTGCGACTACGCAACGCGCTGGATCGAGATCAAGTCCAAGTACTCCTTGAGTGTGGATGAGGACGAGAAGACGGCGTTGCAGGAGATGCTCAACACCTGCGCATAAGAAAGGGGGGATGGTTTTGAGCACACACGATGACGAGGCGCGTTCGACCATCAACTCGACCACTGGAGGCGTCATGACCGCTGAGGTCGGTGCTATCACGGGAGAGCTAGAGGTCGCGACGCGCTCTCTTAACGGAGGTTTGATCGAGGTTGCGGTGAGATACGCCGGGGCGGAGGAGTGGTACATCGTGGAGGGAAGCCCCATTGACTCTGGTGACGTCGGTAACCTAACCCCGAGGGAGCTGCGCGAGCTTCATGAGCGCGTCGTCAGACACTTAGAAACGCCGGGGAAGATCGTCGACGGAAACGAGCAAGCGACCTCACTGCTGAAGTTCTCGTAAACACTCTGTGGCAGTTAGACTCGCCCCTGAGATGCTCAAGAGGTGGCCCGCAATACACTTACGCTAGCCAAACCCTATCCAATTTTATCTTCGTCTCCCTGTCGGTTAGCAAGGCATTGAACTCTATCTCAGGTTTTGTACTTCGGGAATAACATGCAGCTGGCCAGCTATGCCAAGATGTACGAAGAGTTCGAGAAGCGTGGAGCGCCCATTACAGTGATAAGCACAGGTTCACCCTAGCATAACAAGGCCAAAATCGAGAAGCTCGCCCTCCCGAGGGTCTTCCTCACCACCGTCGCCCTAAAGAGGCGTTTCGGGGAGATGAGAGACCGGTACGCCTTTAGAGAGGTCGAGCGCTACCAGCAGATGGTCAAAGAGTACCCGGGCAAGATTCAGGAGACCGTTGAGCAGAGCTCGTGGCCGCCCGTCCTCAACTCAACAACTTCGGGACCGTGGGATCGACGAGCACGTCGAGCAGGTAGGGGCGTCCCGCCTCGAGGCCGCGCCTTAAGGCTTCAGGAAGCTCATCCGCCTCCTCAACGGTCTCACCGCCAGCCCCAAAGCCTTCGGCCACACGCACAAAGTCGAGGCCGGGCACGTCGAGCCCGGGGACTGTATCGCCTATGCCAACGGCGTCGCGGAAGCCCTTGAGAATGGAGTAGCCTTTGTTGTCGATCACGACGATCAGCACGTTCGCTCCGTACCTGGCGGCGCTCCAGAGCGCCTGCATCGAATACACAACAGAGCCGTCGCCTATCACGCAGACCACCGGACGCTCCGGGGCGGCGAGCTTCAACCCCACTGAGGCAGGCAGACAGTACCCCAACCCTCCGGCGGCGGAGGTAAGGTAGCCGCCGGGCCTGCTCGGGCGGACGAACTGGCGGAACCTGGCCTTGCTCGAGGCGGACTCATCGGCGATTATCGCTTCCTCCGGCAAGACCTCCGAGAGCACGTTCATCACATACCCCACCGACATGGGGGATGAGGCCTCGGGCCTCGGGGGTGGCCCCGGCGCGGACGGCTGCGGACGGTTCGTCTCGGGCAGTAGCCTGAGGAGGCCCCGAATCGCCAATCCCACGTCACCCACCACACTCGTCCCGACCGCCGCCCGGTGTGCCTCCTCCGGGTCCTCGGTGAGGTGCAGCAGCCGCGTCCCCTCCTTTACCGTCGGGCCGGGCGTGTAGGGGTAATACCGGAAGACGGGCCCGCCCAGAACCAGGACTACGTCGTAAGGAGAGAGTTGTTCGGCAAGCTGGTTCCGCGCCTGAGTCAGGTGGCCCTGGAAGAGAGGATGGTCCTGCGGGAAACCGCCCAGTGGAGAGTTCGGCTCTAGCCACACCTCGGCCCGAAGTTTCTCAGCCAGGGCCACCGCGTCGTAGAAGGCCCCGGCGCGGGAGATCCCGGCCCCGGCTACCACGGCGGGATGGCGCGCCACCGCCAGGGCTTCCGCGACCCTCTTCAACATCTCGGGGTCGGGTGCTACGCGGTGGGAGATCTCACGCGCGGCGTACGGCTCGGCCTCGGCGTCCCAGTCGTTCATCGGGATCGAGACGAAGACCGGCCCCCGGGGAGGCTGCATGGCAGTGTGGTAAGCCCGGTGAATCTCACCGGGTACATCCTCGGCCCTCAAGGGCTCGTGGCTACGCTTCACGTAGGGCTCGGCGAGCTCAACGAGCCTCCCGCTCAGGAGCGGCTCGAGCGCGATGTGCCGCCGGTCCTGCTGCCCCGCCGTTATGACGAGCGGCGTCTTGTTGTGGTAGGCCGTCACCATGTTGCCCAGGGCATTGCCGAGACCCGGACTGGTGTGCAAATTGACAAGCGCCGCACTCCCCGTCCCCTGAGCGTACCCGTCCGCCATCCCGACAACCGCGGCCTCCTGCAGCCCGAGCACGTAAGTAAAGTCGTCCGGGAAATCTCTCAAGAACGGCAACTCCGTCGAGCCCGGGTTGCCAAAGACGGTCCTCATCC
>JALZFP010000275.1 GCA_030861485.1 Actinomycetota bacterium
GCGGAGACGAGCATCAGGCCACCGGCGGCGATAAGGCCCAAAGTGACGAAAAAGATGGTACCCGCGCTCGCCTCAGGGACCCAGTTGTTGGTCGCCCAGACAAAGGCAAAGAGCGAGGCGAAGAAGGTCAGGAGGATCAGGATCATGCCGCCGGGGAGGTCTCGGATCTGGGTGGCAGTCTTCTCGACGACGTAGGGCAGCTTTGCCTTCGGGTAACCGGTCCTGCGCACGTTCTCCAGGATGCTCCTGAACTCGGCCTCGCTCGCGAGCCCGATGACCCTCGAGAGGTAGTAGGCCTCCCTCGGCGACTTGCCCAGGCGCAGCAGCTCGAGGTAGTTGCGCCGGTACAGCTCGACCGCCCCCGAATGCGGGGAGGCGAGCTGCTTTAGGAAAGCGTGGGTGTCGAGGCGTGACGTATAGCGTCGGACCTCTTCCCGGGAGGCGCGGCTGTGGCCGTCGCTGCCACGGCGGCGTATGATCTCCGCAACCTCCATAAAAAACATTTCGCGGGAGAACTCCAGGGCGCTCTGGCGCTCGCGACGCCTGGAGGAGATCTCCGTGCGTATCCCGCGCGCGCGGTATTCCTCGCGCCTCAGCCGGTAGACGTGCTCCTGATAGTAGTCCCGCTCGGGTAGCGTCGCGGCGGAATCACGCAACCGGTATGCCTCGTCGAGCGTCTTCGGGATCTTCTTCTCTTCCATAGCTTTCTGGTATACCCTAAGCCTTCGCCCGCCTGCCTATCCTCGGGATGAAAATAATACCACGCACGCCCCTGTACATAACGCCCAAACGCCCTTACTCCAGCTCCCGCCCCGCTTCTCCGGCACCGGGCTCCCAGAGAGCGTAGAAGATCCCCCCGCCCCGGACCCGCACCTCCAGGTGTCCGCCCTCGGCAAGCTCCTTGAGCATCTTATCTGCCTCCGCCACCGTCAGTGACGTCTCCATCGCCGCCCGGGCCGGTGTTAGCTCCCCCTCCCGACGCAACGCCTCCAACAGCTCACGCTCCTTGCTGTTCGGCGCCGCGGGAAGCGCCGTCGAGCTCTCGGAGAGACCCGCTATACCCCTCACCAGGAGCCCGAAGGCGGGGAAGACCACCCAGAAAAAGGTAAACCAGATCCACCACACATTCGTGAACGCAAAAAGTAAGACCCCCGCCAGAACCACCGGGACGATGACCACGAGCGAGGTCGTGAGCTGCGCCTTCGGGCTCATCCTCCCCGCTTCCAGCCCGAAAAAGTCGTCTTCGGATCGAGCGCGCGGACTTTGCCCGCGGCGAGGCTCTAACTCGTGATCCGGTCTCCTGTCCACAGCACGCTCCCCACACAAATATACCAGTACAGGACGCACCAAACCATGCGCGATGAACGAAATGGGCTTAAATGTTAACCTCTCGGAAAGTCGGATGAAGGATGAGAGGCATGAGCATAGACAGGCGTGTCCAGGATTCAAAGGATCACCTTCTAAAGGAGCTGGAGGAGTTCTTGCGGATGCCCTCGGTCTCGGCGCAAGGAGGCGACGAAAGAAGCTTCCGCAGGTGCGCCGAGTGGGTTCGGGCCAAACTGGAAGAGGCCGGGGCGGAGGCCCGACTCATGGAGACGGAGGGGCATCCGGTTGTCTACGCGGAGGCGGGCGGAGCCGGCGACAGAACACTCCTCTCCTACGGCCACTACGACGTGCAGCCGCCCGACCCTCTGGAGTTGTGGGAGAGTGACCCGTTCGAGCCGAGGGTGAGGAACGGTGTCCTCTTCGCCCGTGGCGTGGCCGACGACAAGGGCGACGTGATGGCCCGCATACAGGCCCTGAGAATATACCAAAAGGAGCACGGCCCCCTGCCCTACAGGCTGAAGTTCCTCATCGAGGGCGAGGAAGAGGTTGGAAGTCCCAACCTACCAGCCTTCGTCCGCCGAAACGAGGAGCTATTGGTCGCCGACGCCTGTCTCTGGGAGGGCTCGATGAAGGACGAGTCGGGGCGGCCCATGATCTTCTGCGGCACCAAGGGGCTCTTGTACGTCGAACTGCGCGCGAAGGGCGCCTCACACGACCTGCACAGCATGTACGGTGGCCTCGCGCCGAACCCGGCCTGGCGGCTGGTGCAAGCGTTGCGCACCATAAAGGACGAAAACGGGGAGATCACGCTAGACGGCCTCGAAGAGCTAATAGAGCCTCCCTCCAAGGAGGACCTCGAAGCGATAGAGGAGATCCCCTTTGACGAAACCGCCCTGAAGGAGTCTTGGGGCGTGAAGGGCTTCGACCGCGGGCTCATCGGCAAAGAGGCCCTTAAGGAGTATCTCCTCCGGCCTACGGCGAACATCGCAGGCATACAGTCTGGCTACACGGGTCCCGGCTCGAAGACGATAGTGCCCTCTGAGGCGTTCGTGAAGATGGACTTCCGTCTCGTTTCGGGCCAGAGTCCGGGACCGGTGTTGGAGCTGCTGCGCGAGCACCTCTACCAGCGCGGCTTCTCCGACATAGAGGTCGTGGACCTGCACGGGGTTGAGGCGGCGAAGACCCCAGTGGGTTCGCCGCTGGTCCGTGCGGCCGTCGAGACGTGGAGGGATCTCGGCGCGAGAGAAGCGGTCGTCTACCCAACTATCGGAGGGAGCGGGCCGACCTCGCTCATAGCCACCGAGCTAGGTATTCCTACCATCATGACCGGGGCTATAGTAAATCCTGAGAGCCACATCCACGCCCCGAACGAGTCGGCTCGGCTCGACGACTACTTCGAGTCGGTCTCCTACTTCGCCCGATTCTTCGAGAGGTTCACGGATTGACGAAGAGCCCCCACAAGGGACTAGACCTCCCGGAACGCGTCCGGCAAAGCCTGGCGGCGGCGGTAGCAGAGAGGGGTGTACAGGCGCGCATGGTCTCCGTAGGAGAACGCGAATCCATGCGCCCCCCGCAAGGCCATCTCATCATCGCCGGGAATAGAGAGGAGATAGACGCCGTCCGCGGCCCTGTCAGGATAGTGCGCCGCCTCGAGTTCTACAAAACTCGCTACGGTCCCGTCGTCCGCCTCGCCACAAGCGTCTATCCTGAGAGCGGCGAACCCTTGAACGCCGCTACCCTCCTGAACGTCTCCCAGGTCAGCGGCGACACGACCTTAAGCGGCCTCGGCCGCCAGAAGACACTGTACATGCACTTCTACCATGTCGGGGGCGGCGGGTACCTTACCTACGCCTTCTCTAAGGAGATACCCAACGCCCCCGAGCAGCGATCTGAGGCGAAGAAGATCCACAAGATGGCCCGCAACGCCTACTCGGAGATCCCCAACGATCGCCGGAGTTTTCGTTGGGCGGTGGACCTCGCGGAGAGGCAGTTCGAGATGCCCATACCTGAACCTGAAGACGAGGCATAGTTTTTACGCATAGTCTTGACGAAAAATCCTGCGTATACTGCGTCAAATGCTAGCGGGGAAGACGTCGAAGGATTTCGTAACAAAGATAAGTGGTGCCCTGAGCGAGGCTGTGTATAGAGGTATCTATGTGACCGCCGGGGCGGGGTCTTGTGATCTGGAGGCTCAGCAGTTCTCCCGCCACACGCCAGAGGAAGAAGAGCCGATCCCCGCGGGGCGTCCGTATCATCTGGAGGAGCCACCGGGGCCGCGGGACCTCGGCAACCACGACGGTACCTCTCGGCTGTGCTACTTTCTCGACGGCGTGCAGAGCTCACGCGAGATCGGCCGCATAGAGATGACCCCCGTTATCGTCGCAACCGTGGCCGCCGCGATCGTCAACCGCTGCGACCGCCGATTCTC
>JALZFP010000279.1 GCA_030861485.1 Actinomycetota bacterium
GGAGAGTTGAGAAGGGAGGTGATCACTACGAAAGAGAGAGGCGCTGTAGACGGACCGAGCGGAAACATAAGCGGACCCTCTCGCAAGAGACCCAGGCGCCACTACCGCTCTGTCTTAGACTAATTGATGGTAGTGGCGCCTGGGAACCAAACGGTCTGTGACTACTAGGCCATTAGCCAAGACCAAGAAGGGCCGGGGCTCTTACTACTCTAAGGACTTCGGCCTTCTTGATCAGTTGACCTTGTCGATACTTTGCGGCACTCCTCTCATCTTACCGGATCGGAGCTCCACAATAGCTCTTATTAAGTATTCAAAGCCTTAACAAGTTCATAACTTGCGGACATTAATTGAGTAAGGCGGATGCGCAGGCGCAGCGAGAAAGGCAGCCTGAGGGTAGGGAGGGCAAGGAGATCAACCGGCCGGAAAAGACAGAAAGGGCATATTTGAGGTTTTTCGTCCCCACCAAGAAGTTCGCTACTTCAATTTACGAGGTAGGTGCGTATGAGCGGGCCGCCACCCATCGCAGATAGGCCGACAGAGGAGCACCTTAGGCAAGAATGGCGGGGAGGCGGGGCGCCATGCCCAATGCGCCGAGCAACCTGATACAGCGGAACGCCGTCACTGCGTAGAGGGGCGAATAGACCTCGAGAACCTGTTTGAGCCTCGCTTTAATCCGTCATACTTTCATTTGCGCGGTAAAGGTCCAGTTGGAGCGGCTTTATAACGAAGCCGCTTTGAGCGGAGCAAAACTTTCACAGCAGACTTATTAGGCACTATGCGCTTGCGCGACCGTACGGTGGCGGTCACTATGGGCCTAGCGGTTGTAGCGAGGCCAAATTAGACACTAGGGACCAGCAAGCAGCGTATACAGCCCTGGCAAGCCGGGGTAGGTGCCCCGGGCCTTCTCCTTATCCCGGCACGGACTGACACCAAAACAAACCACAAAACCGTCCTCGCCTATATCATTTCTACACGTTGGTTGACCTGATCCGAGAGCTTTGAGCCTGCTTTGTTAAGCGCCTCACGCCACTGCACTACGCGTTGACCGTGACCCGCTAAAGTAGTGTGTGCTCCTCGAATCGCGTGATGCACTGCCTCAGGAGCCGGGCCGCCAGGTACGTCGTGAGCCCTAACGAACGCTGTCGGATCCAGAGAAGCCCGTACTGTCTCGTCATCGACGTCGACCTCACGTCCGATAATCTCCTTTGCAGACTCGTTGACCAAGAGCGCGTCGACTTCCGTAGCCGCTTTACCTTGCTTAAACGCGCGCAGTACGAGGTTCCCTACAATTCGATGAGCAGTGCGATATGAGAGGTCGGTCTGGCGGTGGATCTTGGCGGCGAGTTCGGTGCATGAGCCGTACCCTTCCGCGGCTTTCTTGAGCATGCTGTCGCGCTTAAACTCCATCGAGGAGATCGTGCCTTCCAGCAGGCGCAGAGAGAGGGAGGCCTCGTCAAAGGACCGGAACACGGGGTAGACGACCTCCTCCTCGACATCCTTGATATCCTGAAAGTTCGTGTTGTGCAGCGTCCCGAACGCCGAGGCCATGTCACCGACCGCCCGCGCCGCCCGTGCCCTCACGTACTCGAAGGGGTAGGCGTTCTTTTTTTGGGGCATCATGCTGCTCGAGCCGGCATACTCATCACTGATCACGACAAAGTCGAACTCCTCGGTGTGCCAGATATACAGATCCTGGCAGAGCCGACTCAAGGTGATCATCATGTTTGCGAGCGCCGCAGAGGTCTCGAGCATAAAATCACTACTCGAAACGCAGTCAATGGTGTTCTCCCTGAACCCGTCGAACCCGAGCAACTCGGCGACGAGCTGTCGGTCGAGCGGATACGAGGAGCCTGCCAGGGCGCCGCAGCCGAGCGTGCACTGGTTCACTGTAGAATACGCTGCGGACAGCCGGTCGAAATCACGACCCAGAGAGTCCACGATTCCCACGAAGTAGTGTCCGACCGTAGAGAGCTGCGCGTGCTGGAAGTGGGTCCACTGAGGCATCACCGTCTCCGCCTCCCGCTCGGCTATCTCTAGGAGCGTCGCACAGAGGGCGCTAAGTTCTTCGAGAATGCCGAGGATGCGCCCACGGGTCACCATGCGCGCGAGCGGCTCCGGGCGCGTGCGCCCGATGTTGATATCCCCAGCGATCTCTTCTCCCACTTTGTCAATCAGGTAGTGCTCCATGTGTGAGTAGAAGTACTCGTACCTTGGATCGAACTCGCCCAAAGCCTCGGGACCTTCGGCCTCCAGCGTGAGAATCGCGTTGAGCAGCGCGCCCGCGGAGTCCTCCCCGATAATGCCCGTCTCGCAGAGCATCACCGTCCAGGCCTTGTTCGTCTCTACGAGCGGGTAGAAATAGTGCTCGAGCATGAAGTTGTACCCGGGCTCCAAAATCGTCTCGGTGTATACGGCTCCGGGCGGAGCCTCCAAACGCTCCCGTGAGATCCTACCTGTACCCATGTTTCACCTTCCCCCGTCACCTTGACCGCGCGTCGCTCTTACACCACGCTCTTCGTCGCAGATGCTTACCGGCCCGGTTCAAGCCTCCCCTCCAACCTCGCCGTCTCGGCTAACGCGTCGCGTACCGAACCCATCTCCGCCTCCCCCACTCGTAGAACTTGCGTCGCTTGACGCATGATTTGCCGGGGTATAACCTCTTACCCGGGGTATAACCTCTTACCAAATTGCCGAGGCAATTGCAAGGAGGTGGGGAGTGACAGAGCAGGACGAGAGGCATCAACCTCGGTCTCCTGGGGAAACTAACCAGGGTATCGAGGAGGAGCACGCCAATGCTTTGAGCGCTGATCCTGCAAAGGCGGAAACCGTTGGGGAGCCTTTGCTCACCGTCGATCATGTGCGAATCGGCTACGTGGTCGATGGTCGCCTGAGCGTTGCCGTAGAGGAGGTCAGCTTCGAGGTCCGGCGGGGTGAGAAGATTATCCTGCTGGGTCCTTCGGGGTGCGGGAAATCTACGCTTCTCAAGGCTGTCGCGGGCTTTATCGAGCCTGTGGGAGGACACATCTCGGTAGAGGGCCACGAGCTGGTGAAACCGGGTCCCGACCGCGCGGTCGTCTTCCAGGAATTCGACCAGCTCTTCCCCTGGCGGACCGTATCGGACAACGTGGCTTACGCGCTGCGGGTGACGGGGAAGGAGAAGGCCGCGGCAGAGTCCACTGCTGCGCGCTTTATCGAGATGACGGGGCTCTCGCATGCCGCGGGGCGCTACCCTCACCAACTCTCCGGGGGCATGAAGCAGCGGGTGGCAATAGCCCGGGCGCTAGCCCTCGAGCCATTGATGCTACTTATGGACGAGCCGTTTGGCAGCCTGGACGCGCAGACAAGGTCCCGTCTACAGAAAGAGTTGAACGAGATCGCGGCCCGAACCGGCGTGACGATACTGTTCGTAACCCACAGCATCCAAGAAGCGCTTCTGATCGGTCACCGCATAGTGGTACTCGGCCACTCTCCCTCGAAGGTAGAGGAGATCGTGGACGTAAGTGACATAGAAGACCCGGATACGGAAGAGTTTATCGAGGCGCGACGGCATCTGCGCGAGCTTCTGGCCGATGAAGGGGAGGATGTGGATCATGCAGTCTTCGAGTGAGGTAAACGCTTCCTCCACCACGCCCGGGACCCCCAGAGCGCGAAAGGGCACCTCCAGGCTAAGGTGGTCTTCGCTGCCGACGGTGGCCCGACGCTCGATACTGCTTGTAGCGATGGTCTTGCTCTGGCAGCTGTACGTATCGGTCTCGGGCGTGAGCCCGCTGCTTGTCTCCAGCCCCGCGAAGATTGCCGAGGCGTTCTGGGAGGGCTGGGCAAGCGGAGAACTGGCCGCCGCGACGCTGGTGACCCTGGAGATACTGGGCCTGGGGATGCTCGTCGGGATGTGCCTCGCGGCCGTGCTAACCACCTTCGCGACATGGACCCGCATCGGCGAGGACGTGCTCGTGCTGTTAACTTCTATGCTCAACCCGCTGCCGGCGATCGCGATCCTGCCGCTCGCCATACTCTGGTTCGGCCTGAGCCCTGCGGCGCTCGTCTTCGTCATTGCCAACGCGGTAACGTGGCCCATAGCGATCAATGTGAGCACAGGCTTCCGCACCGTTAATCCCACCATCCTCATGGTAGGACGCAATCTGGGGTTGCGGGGCTTCACGCTGGTCAAGGACGTGTTGATGCCGGCGGCGTTGCCGCACACGATTAGCGGGCTCAAAACCGGCTGGGCCTTCGGGTGGCGCACGATCATCGCGGCCGAGCTGGTCTTCGGCGTCGCCGGAGGAGGCGGGGGTCTGGGCTACTTCATAAACGACTCCCGCTACTTCTTGCGGATACCAGACGTGTTCGCGGGCCTGGTGACTATAGCGCTCATCGGAATCGCCCTCGACGTGGTCTTCACCTGGATAGAGCGGAGGACCGTAATCAAGTGGGGCATGAAGTCCGGTACGTAGAAAAAAACAAAGCTTGTAAGGGCTGAGCAGAGTAGGCATCGGGGAGGTTTCTCTGTGTTGGTGTCGCTAGCATCAAGCAAGGGATCGCGGGTGGGTATCGCGGGCGTGCTGATCTTTCTTGTTACGCTGCTGCTCAGCGGTTGCGGCGGAGGATCGGGCGGAGGCGCAGATACCATGACCATCGCGTACCAGCCGGGCATCGGCTACGCCCAGCTCCTCATCATTAAGCAGGAGGGCTGGCTGGAGGAGGACCTCCCGGAGACCGAGGTTGCCTGGGAGCAACTCAGCTCAGGGTCGGCGATCCGGGACGGTATGCTCGCGGGGGACATACAGGTAGGCTCTGGAGGGGTCGGTCCGTTCCTGGTGGGCTTCTCCGCCGGCGTGGACTGGAAGCTGCTTAGCGCCCTAAACGAGATGGACCTTTGGCTTATGGTGGTGGACGAGCAGATTCAAGACCTAGGGGACTTCGGGGACGGCAGCATCGCCATGCCGGCGCCTGACTCTATACAGGCCGTCGTCCTGCGCAAGGGGGCTCAGGAGCAGCTCGGGGACGCTGCGGCACTTGACGACAACATAGTGGCGCTCGCGCATCCAGACGGCCTGCAGGCTCTCTTGAGCGGTCAGATCTCGGGCCACCTAACCTCTCCTCCGTTCCAGTTTCAGGAGCAAGACGAAGGCGCCCGTCCCATTCTTAAGAGCTTCGACCTGTTCGGGCCACACAATTTCAACAGCGTGTTCGTTCGCCAGGGCTACCACGACGACAATCCGGAGGCAATGGAGGCGCTCTACAGCAACATCCAGGAGGCAACGGAGCTCATAGAGAACGATCCAGACAGAGCGGCCGAGATCCTCTCTGAAGAATCAGAGGGCGAGACCACGGCGGAGGAGTTCAGGAGGTTCATTACAGAGGAAGGGGTAACCTACACTACCCAGCCGAACGGTTTCATCGAGTTCGCGGAGTTCATGCAGGAGATCGGCCTGATAGACGAGGTTCCCACCTCTCAGGAAGAGCTCGTCTTCGACAACTTGAAATGAGACCGCTCGATCCGATCCTGGCACGAGAGAAGACCCATCCTTGACCGAGCCTAACCCCTCCTCGAAGGTCCGGGTTACGATCTCCCGCAGCGATCCGGGGGCCGAAAGAACCTTCCTGGTCGAGAGGATCGAGCCGATGATGGTCCTGGACCTCCTCCTCGCAATCCAGCGCGAGCACGATCCATCCATCGGTTTTAGGTACTCGTGCCGGGTCGCGATGTGCGGCACCTGCACGCTGCGCATGGATGGACGCGCCATCCTCGCCTGCCAGACACCACTGGAGCCTGGCCGCAACGAAGTGCGGTTGGACCCCCTGGCGGGGCTGCCGGTGGTCCGCGACCTTGTCGTGGACATGAAGCCGTTCTTCGAGGAGTGGGCTCGCGTCCGGCCCTACCTTGAGCCTTTAGAAGGGCTCGACGAGCCGGCACACCTCAAACCCGACTCGCCCGAGCGGCAGATCATAGACGCCTCTCTCGACTGCATAACGTGTGGCGCCTGCTACTCAAGCTGCGGACTAGCCGACCACAGGCGAGACTTTCTAGGTCCCGCAGCCTTGAACCGGGCCATGGTCTTGATCGCCGACAGCCGCGACGCGGCCGGCCCCGAGCGCCTGGAAGCGGTCACCGCCGGAGACGGGGTAGATCGCTGCCACTACATCTACGGCTGCACCGCTGTATGCCCGAAGGGCCTCGACCCCGCCGCAGCGATACGGCGGCTACGCCGCTGGCGGCTGGAAGGGAGACCAAGGTAGAACTGGACAACATACCCTTTATGGACACCGATGTCGCGGTTGTGGGCAGCGGCGGCGCCGGATTAATGTGCGTTTTGCACGCAGCCGAAACAGCCCCCGAGCTAGACATAACCATCGTCAGCAAGGGCGCGGTGGGCAGATCGGGATGTACCCGCATGGTGCAAGGCGGATTCAACGCCGTCCTGGACCCAGACGACTCCTTCGAGCTGCACTTCAGGGACACTTTAGAAGGTGGTAAGTACCTGAATGATCAGGATCTGGCATGGACGCTCGTCAACGCGGCTCCGGAGGTTATCTGCGAACTCGAAACCAAAGTAGGATGCTTCTTTGACCGCGCAGAGGATGGTAGCATTCGCCAAAAGGCGTTCGCCGGCCAGGCCTTTGACCGGACGGTCCATCGGGGAGACCTAACCGGCATCGAGATAATGTCTCGTCTGCTCGACCAGACTTTTCGCATCAAACCCCGCGAGCTTGGAGACGTGCGGGCGCTCGACCTGCTCCTAGACGAGGACGGGGAGGTCGCGGGCCTGGCCCTGCTAGACGTGAGGACCGGGGCCGTGGCCGTCCTCCGGGCGCGGGTCGTGGTGGTGGCGACGGGGGGCGCAGCGACTATGTATAGGATCGCCGCTCCCGCCCGTGAGAAGACCGGCGACGGTGTCGCCATGTGCTACCGGGTGGGCCTGGAATTGCGGGATATGGAGATGCTCCAGTTCCACCCGACCGGCCTTCTGGCAGGCGAGTCAAGGCTCACAGGGGCTGTGCTAGAAGAGGGGCTTCGCGGCGCCGGTGCCTACCTCTACAACGCCAACGGCGAGCGCTACATGGAACGGTACGACCCCGAGCGTATGGAGCGGGCAACGCGGGACATAGTCTCGCGCGCCAGCTACCAGGAGATAATGTCCGGCCGCGGTACGCCCGCCGGCGGGGTGATGATAGACATCTCGCACTTAGGCGCGGAGGAGGTCGAGCGCCGCTTTGCCGGTATGGTAGCCCGTACCCGCCAGATCGGGCGGGATCTCGCGCGCGAGCCCGTCGAGATCTCCCCCACCTCACACTTCGCTATGGGCGGCGTGGTCATTGACGAGGACTGCCAGACCTCCGTGCCCGGCCTGCTGGTTGCGGGCGAGGACGCCGGCGGCGTCCATGGGGCGAACCGCCTGGGCGGTAACGGGGTCGCCGAATCAACCGTCTTCGGCGCCCGCGCCGGCGACCGGGCGGCGGTCGTCGCCCGGGAGCGAAACCTCCGAGATCCCGAGCCCGCGCAGGTGGCCGTCTCGGTCGAGCGTGCGCTCGCGCCACTTCAGAGAGAGAAAGGACCGAGCCCCTTCCAGGTAACGCGGGAACTGAAGGAGACGATGTGGGAGGGCTGCGGCGTGGTGCGCAACCGGGAGGGCCTGATCCAAGCCCGCAAGAGGATCGAAGCCCTAACCGAGCAGGCCGCAAAGATCAGCGTTCCCGGACCACCCCAGATGAACAACGCCTGGCAGGAGGCGCTCGACCTCTCCAACCAACTCACCGTCGCCCACACGATGATCGACTCCGCGCTGGTTCGCGAAGAATCTCGCGGGGCGCACTTTCGCTCCGACTACCCAGAGCAGGACGACGCCCGTTGGTTGCGCTACATCGTCGTGCGAGGGAGGCAGAACGGGGAGACAGAGGTCTCCCTTCGCCCGGTGAAGTTCACCCGAAAGCGTCCCGAGCCGGACGGGCCACCGGCGGAGGCGCTTGAGGTAGAGGACTTGGAGGAGGGAAGAGAGGACTTGAAGCGGTGACGTTGGCCCAACTACTCTTCGTTTTGGCCCTCGCCGCCGTTTTGGTCGCCGTCGTAGGTTTCGGCTTCGTCGTAATCTCCTCCGCCGCCCGCAGGGGCGGGGGCTCCTACCTCGGCACCGGGCTTATCCGCCGGCTCCAGCGCTACCCCGAGGAGCGAGCCGAGTTCAACCGCTGGGCATTCTACGCCCACCGCTTCACAGGGTTCGCGGTCTTCGCGTTCCTCTGCCTGCACATCCTGGACATAAGCCTGTACGCCCTTGCTCCGCAAGCGTACGACGAGGTGCACGTGGTCTACGGGTGGACCCCGATGCGGCTCTCTGAGTGCGCCCTGCTATTCGCCATTCTCTTTCACACCTTTAACGGCCTGCGGATTCTGACCATAGACGTTGCGGACCTCGGTTCGAGGGTCTCGCGGGGGCTGCTAATCGGCGCGGTGGTCCTCACCGCGCTGCTCGGCCTGGGCGGCAGCGCGATAATAATGGCCCCGGTGCTCACATGAGCACGCCGGCCCGGCACAAGGACGGAGAGTTCCGGCCGGGCGATCGCTACGACGTGCCCGCCCGTGCGGCGGGTGGCGGGCGTCTCTTCTACTACCTCACGGTACGGATAACGGGACTGCTGTTGACGATATTGGTTCTCGGCCACTTCATCGTCACCCACATAACCACCGACGTCGCCGAGACCGACACCGACTTTATAGCCCGTCGCTGGGATTCTGTTCTTTGGCTTTTGTGGGACTGGGCAATGCTCACGGCAGCTATGCTGCACGGCGCTGCGGGAGTATGGATCTCCATCGAGGACTACACACCGGACCACGAAAAGCGTCGTCGCCGCCAGCGCCTGCTCGTCTCTATCAGCACCCTTCTCTTTGTGCTCGGCCTCATAGTCATCGCCGCAGCCATCTTCTGAAGTAAGGTCCGCTGGGGGAAAGTGGCTCCTCTCGGCCGGGCGGTTTAACGCTCACCGGACTCCGGTAAGATAGCGGACTCGACCGAGGTCAGGTGTTCCAGCATTGCCTTGCGAGCCTCCTCGAGTCTTTGGGCTTCGATCTCCTCCAGGATACGCTCGTGATCGTTGAGCGAGAGCTTCGCTCGCCCTGGGATGCTCAGGCTTTCGCGACGACTTTGCGCCAGGAGGTCGAGGAGTGTCAGCATCACCCTCACCAGCACCAGGTTCTGCGACGCCTCAGCGATGGCCACGTGAAACTGAGCATCCCGGTCGCTCAGCACCTCAAGGTTCTCCGAGCTTCGATAGGCATCTTTAAGAATACCCCTCAGGCGCTCAAGATGGTACTCATTCCTCCTGCGAGCAGCCCATCCGGCGCCCTCGGTTTCGAGCACCTTGCGAACCTCGAACAGGTCTCTCAATCCGACACCCTGCAACGGGAAGATATCCGAGAGCGCGCCGAGACGTCCGATCGCGTTCTCCTCCGATGTCGCCACAAAGATCCCCGCGCCGTGCTTTACGTGCAGGATTCCACGCCCGGCCAGCGTCTTGACCGCATCCCGTATAACGGTGCGGCTCACACCGAACTGCTCCGCAAGCTCTCGCTCCGGCGGCAACCGGTCACCGGGCTTCAACCCACCAGTGATCAGGACGTCGGAGATCTGGACAATGATCTTCTCGCTCAGGGCTCTGTTGTCGTGGACGGGTTCGAACACGACGCCTACCTTCCTACGCGCTGGGGTAGAGCTTGGTCATGGTGAACTCGCGATGGCCCAAAGCCTCCGCCGAGGTTATCCTCCCGTTAGCAGTCCTCCTCAGGTAGTCCATGAGTAGATCCCCAGCTTCGGGCAACCTGAGCTCCCTACTGAGCAGACCACTCACGTCTACGTCTATGTGCTCGGCCATGGTCGCAACCGTCCTGGGGTTGGCGGAGACTTTTATCACCGGCACGATAGGGTTGCCGATTACGTTGCCCTGCCCCGTGGGGAACATGTGAAGTACCGCACCACCGGCGGCCATCAGCGTCACGTGCTCGGCGGCCGCCGAGGAGCTGTCCATGAAGTAGAGTCCGGGGCCGTTCCGCGGAGCTTCGGCCGGCTCCAGCACCCCGATCACCTCCTTGGTCCCGGTCTTCTCGATGTTGCCCAGAGCCTTCTCCTCTATTGTGGAGAGCCCGCCGGCTATGTTGCCCTGCGTCGGCTGCGAGCCCAAGAGGTCGGCAGCCTGGGATTCGATGAAGGATACGTAGTTGGTGTAGGTCTCCACGAACCTCTCTTTGAGCTTTGGTGTCGCCATCCTGTCGGCGATCAGGTGCTCGCCCCCGGTTAGCTCGGAGGTCTCCCCGAAGAAAACCGTGGCGCCCTCGTCGACGAGCCGGTCCACGACCACTCCTACCGACGGGCAAGACCCGAGCCCGGTCGTGGTGTCTGACTCCCCACACTTGATGCTGACCGTCAGGTCCTCTATCTCGACCGGCTCCCGCCCAAGCTCTGAGGCCCACTGCACGAGCTCCTTGGCCTTCCAGGAGGCGCGCCGGACGATCTCCAGGTCGCCGTGTCCCTCTATGGAGAACCCCGCCACGGGTTTGCCGGTCTCGGCGATGCCGTCGGCGATCTTCCTCGTCCAGTTCTCTTCTATCCCGATGACCACGGCTGCGGCGACGTTGGGATTGGAGCCGGTGCCAATCATGGTCCGAAAGTGCAACTCTAGATCCTCACCGTACTGCAGCCGCCCGTAAGAGTGGGGCAGTGCCAGCGTACCCTCGATATGGCTCGCCACCGCCTCGCAGGCCGCGTTCGAGATGTCATCCACCGGCAGGATCACCACGTGGTTTCGCACGCCGACCCTGCCGTTCTCCCGTCGGTATCCCAAGAGTTCTCTCTGCTCCACCCCTACCACCTCGCACTCTTCAAGTTGTGGGTATGCACGTAGTCCCCTACCTCGAGACCCTCAGGCGCCTTGCCGATCTGGACCCCATACTCGATCACCGCCCCGCCCGGCTCACACGCCTCGACCGCGATCTTGTGCCCTAGCGGCACATCACCCCGCGCCTCCACCTCGACGCTCGAGTCGTCGTCCATGTACACCCCAATCACCGACTCACCGACCGCAATGTCCGAGGTAGCTACGCCCACGTGGTCACCCCTCTTGTGTATCAGAAACTTGTGCACTCCCGCCTCCCATCTACGCTTTCGCTCTTCCCGTACCTATTTAGGTAATAGGTATAACCAATTCAGCTCATGATGCTAGCAGCACATAGGGGGGCACGCAATGCCTTGCAGGACGCTGGTCCTCTTAGCAGTTGTCGAATAGGTACGACTCGTCCCCTACGGCGGAAGTAAGCTTTTTGATACAGTATTTGCAAACTTCCCTGTCTCTGCTACAATTGTGGCTTAGCTACAATCGGGGTAGGGCTTACGAGCCTCGCCTTCGAGGCAAGGGGGCTTAGGAAGTTCGTGAACAAAGAGAAGAGCAGCTTGGCGAAGTACATTCCCACTGGAGAGGTCACAGCGTCGAGCAGAGCCTCCACCAGCAAAGAAGAATGCGACCGCGCCTTGTTGGAGTGGTGGGCGAACTACGATCCGGGGATGGACGCCTGCTTGCACGCAAGGGCCATCGCTACGAGCCCCAACTCCCCTTGCGAAGTTATTTCGAGCTCACGCTCAACTACCAGGGGATAGGGTTTCGGTCCCGAAAAAACCCGCCATTGGGACCATCTTCGGCAAGGGTCGCAAGCCAAACCAAAGTATCCACGGCCTCCTCGGGTGAGCGGGGCGCGCTGAAACCTCCCATGTTAGTCTTAACCCACCCCGGGCACATGGCGTTGATCTTCACGTCGCCCTGAATCGCCTGTGCAATCTTGACCGTCAGGGCGTTGAGTGCCGCCTTGGAAACGGCGTAGGCAGCGGGGCCCAGACCTTCGCCGAACGAACCCCCTCCCGATGAGACGTTGACTACCCGACCGTACCCGCGTTGCACCATTGTCGGCACGAATGCGTGACAGGTCCTAAACGCGCCGAGGGTGTTAACCTCCAGCGCCATCTCGAAGGTTTCCTCGCTCACGGAAAACACCCCCTGTGTCGGATAAACGCCGGCGTTGTTGACAAGCACGTTTACCTCCGTGCCAGCATCTTTCAGGCGCCGCGCGCACTTCTTGACGCTTTGCGAATCAGCGACGTCTAGCCGCTCGGGGATGACGTCCAGCCCTTCATCCTGCAGTTTTTGGGCGGCTTCTTGGCCCCGTAGGGGGTCGCGAGCGGCGAGTACAACGCTCATCCCCGCCCTAGCCAGTTGGCGACACGCCTCGAGGCCGATGCCGCGGTTACCCCCGGTGACGAGGGCCGTGCGCTTCACTGCTGCTGCGGAAGGTAGTCGCGGGCCATCTCGTTGCCCCGGGCGTATATGACCACGAACGTCATGCCCGTGCACTTCCAGCCCTCGCCCGTGCGTCTCAGGGTATGGGTGTAGTTGCCCCAGACTTCCCAAAGGTCCGAGCCGGTGGGCCTACGGAGGATGTTGAGGGCGTAACCCTTGGAGAACACCTCTGCCCTGTCACCGTCGATGGTGACCCGGTGGTTGGTACGCATGTGGTGGCTTAGCTTGTCTGCGTAGAGGTTCGTGGCCCAGGCCCCTACAAGGTCATCGGCGGGAATATTGCCGGCCGAGCCGCCCGCAAGCGAGGTGAAATCGGCGTAGATCTCATCGGTGAAGTAGCCCCGGCACCTCTGCCAATCTTTCGCGTCGACCGCGTTATCTATCTCGTCCACGACGAGGATAATCTCCGTCCGGTCAGAGATGTGTTGGGTCGAGGTCTGTGTATGTTGATCCAATCTTCTCCTCTACAGTCTATGCCTCTAGTCCTACTGACCCTATTACTTTACTGGGGAATCCGAGTAGCGTCCCTAATCTTGGTGCGTACCAGATGCGATTGCTACCACTTGTTACGTTGGTGGCGCTACGTAGCTCAGAGCTTAGTCTTAATACTAGAGCTAGCCTTTAAATGGCTTTAGCTACATCCGCTTTCGGGTGCGTAGTCGCCAAGGTCCTCCCCTGCCTTTATGTGGTGAGTCCTGGGTGTCTCACGCGCCCCAAGCGCGGCATTGCTGCTACCTCGTCCAAAAGCCTTCGTAATCCGGTAAGTGGCTGAGGCCAGGTATCTGCGCCCCTGGCACGTTCTGGAAATGCTCACGTAGGTGACTACCCCAATCCGGACGACTGCCATCCCGATCAGTGAAGCCGTACTCTTGGGCGAGCTGCCAGGTGGATACAGCCCCGCCGGTGCGGCTGAGAACGTCTGGGTCGGCGGCGAGGGCTGCCACCGCGCGGCCGATGTAGGAAGGTGTCTCGGACACCGCAAAGTGCGGATCTTTTTGGATGGCGTCTCGCCAGTTTTCCTCGGAGACTCCGAAGTGGTCAAGCATCTCTTCCGAACGCAAGAAGCCAGGGGTCAAGGCCAGCGCTGCGACCTTATGCTGGTGTAGCTCCACCGCCTGCGCCAGCGCGAGCCGGATCACCGAGGCCTTTACGAGATCGTAGAAGAGGCTGCCGCGGTAGCCGGCTCCCACGCCGTCGGTTATCTCCAGGATCAGGCCCCGCTTACGACGCACCATAAGCGGGGTGGCGTAGTGGCTCGTGATGATGTGCGTCTCGATTCCCTGCCGCAGCATGGCAAGCCCGTCCTCGAGCGAGAGCTCCCAGAACGGTGTGTCGAACTGCGTCAGGGATTC
Source organism: Actinomycetota bacterium (assembly GCA_030861485.1). GTDB lineage: Bacteria > Actinomycetota > Rubrobacteria > Rubrobacterales > Rubrobacteraceae > Rubrobacter_F. The sequence goes on from JALZFP010000279.1 coordinate 13,683, forward strand.
CCCACCCCAGATGTCGTTTACTAGTACGTCGAGTCGGCCGCCTTGCTCTTCCTCGACACGGCCGAAGAGCTCCTCGACCTCTTCGGGATGGGAGTGATCTACCCGCACGGGGATGGCGCGAGCGCCTTGCGCCTCGACCATCGCAGCCGTCTCCTCGATGGTCTCCGGCCTGCCTATCGGAGAGAGCCCGCTCCGACTGCTCCGACCCGTTACGTAGACGGTCGCACCCGCCGCCCCAAGCTCCACGGAGATCCCCCGACCAGCCCCACGGGTTCCACCGGCCACCACCGCAACCTTACCCTCCAACGGTCGCCCCATCAAACCTCCTCTAACCACTCCGGAAAACTATACAGCGTATAACAGTAAGAGATTATCATACGGTGTATACTTAAACAAGGAGGTGGTGAGTACTTGGGACAAGCGAAAGGTAGCAGCCCCAAGCGGGGCGGGCGCCCGAGAGCCGGGCAGGAGGCACTGTCGCGCGGGCGAATCCTCGACGCAGCGTTGCGGCTTGTGGACGAAGAAGGGATGGGCGCCTTGAGCATGCGGAGGCTTGGGGCCGAACTCGGCGTGAACCCTATGTCGATCTACCACCACCTACCCGGCAAGGGCGCCGTGATCTCAGGGCTGGTCGAGCTGGTCTTCTCGGGGATGCGGGTGCGCTACTCTGACGGGTCGCCCTGGCAGGATCAGGTGCGTGCTTGGGCCGAAACCTACCGCGACCTGGTCCGTTCGCACCCCAACCTCGTGCTCGAGATCGTCTCCAGTGCCGCGGCCGTGACGGAGGCGGTACTCTTGGTCAACGAGCCGCTTTATGCAGCCCTCGATGAAGCCGGCCTTCC
>JALZFP010000280.1 GCA_030861485.1 Actinomycetota bacterium
TCTTTGCGATGGTCGGCCTTGAAGAAGACGTCCCCGACCTCTCGGCGGCGGTTCGACACGCCATGAGCCTCCGTCGCACCATCCCCGACCTTCTCCACTTTGACGCCTCCCGCGCGCGGGCGCGCGACCGTGCCTTCGAGATGGACCGCTTCTTCGAGAGCCTGGAGAACGCTACGGCGAATCTTAAGCTGCTGTAGCAGTTTAAGAGCTTTCAGTGATCAGCAGTCAGCTTCTCCCCGCCAAGCGACACCGGTAGCGCAGGAGGTAATGTGGCCGAGATCTCGTCACACCACTTTGTACGCCGGCTTTACCTCTTTTGACAACGAACGGCTCCTTTGAGCCGTCCATAGTAAGTAGCTATCGGCTACGAGGCTCAGCGTACCGATCAACGTCAGCCTGACGCCGGCGATAACGTGAACGCCACGCTTCGAGAGGGAAACGATGCCGCCTCTCTGGCCGCGCCCTCCGCGCATAAGGGCGTAGAGGCCGAAGGAGAGCGATAAGCCCGGCAACGGTAAGAGACCCTCGGCGAGGGGAGGAGCCATACCGACCTTCCAACGGTGCGTGAAGCATGCCCCTGCTGACTGGCCGACAGCCCGAGAGGCAAACTAGCTCCCTTTCGTGCTCATGCGAGCGAGGAGGGTACGGAACCTGGGGTGGTTGCGGAGGGGGGCAAACTCCAGGGCCTGCCTGAAGTGCTCGGCGTCCCGCTCGCCGGCGGCGACGGCCTTTTCGATGTAGTCGAGGGAGGTGGCGTAGTCGCCGCGGCGGGCTCGGATGCTGGCGAGTGCCGAGAGGGCGGGGGAGTAGCCGGCATCGACTGTTACGGCGCGCACGAGGAGATCCTCCGCGGTCTCGAGGTCGTCGGTCGCGTAATAGAGGCTTGCGTAGGAGTAGAGCGCACGAGGGTTGCCGGGCTCTTGTTTTAGCGACTCGACAAAGTGTTCTTCGGCCCTTTCGACCTCGCCGCGACGCTCATGGTAGAGCCCCATCTCCAGGTGTGCGTTCGGGTCTTCGGGGTCGAGGTCGAGTACCGAGCGGTAAGCCTTGGCGGACCCCTCTTCGTCTCCCAGAGCCAGGCGTACCTCGCCCAACGTGTAGAGATGACGGATCTCGTCTTGCCCCAAAGCTACTGCCTCTTCGGCCAGGGAGAGTGCCTCTTTGAGGTTCTTGTTCTGGGCAAGGAGGTGTGCGGCGAGCTCGTCCCTTATCTCCGGCGAGGCGGGGCACTCCTCAAGGCCCCGCCGGAGGGCCCTCTCGGCCTCCTCGGGACGGCCGTTGCGCGCGTGGCAGATGCCCAGGTTGGCGTGGGCCTCCCACCAGTCCGGGGCGGACGTTATCACCCGTTCGTATTCTGCGATGGCTTCGGGATAGCGGCCGAGCATATCTAGAGAGTTCGCCCGGAACGTGCGGGCCCCGTTCTTCTGCTCGCCATCCTGGGCAGTTTCTAGGGCGCGGTCGAAGAACTCCATCGCCATTTCGTAGTCGGCGGCGTCGAAGGCGGTCAGGCCGGCGTTGATGAACATGTCCGCGTCCTCGGGGTGAGCCCGCGTCCACCGCTCGAAGGTCGCGCGTGCCAGGGACGGTTCGCCCATCAGGCCGTAGTAGCGCCCTAGCTCGACGAAGGTGTCCGGGTACTCGGGGTCTAGAGAGGTTGCTCTCTCCAGGTGGTGTATCGCCTTGAACGGCTCGTCGTTGCGCATGGCCAGAGCGGCGAGGCCCATCCTCGGTGCGACCCAGTTGGGGTCGAGCTCCAAGGCCTCCAGGAAGCTCGCCTCGGCTTCCTCGGGACGTCCCAGCTCAAGGAGTGCCCGGCCTATAGCCTCTATTACCTCCGGGTTCTCCGGCTCGAGGTCCAGAGCCGCCTCGAAGCGCGAGAGGGCATCCTCCAGAAGACCCTCCCCTGCGAGCGCTTCGCCCTTCTCCAGAAGTTCTTCGAACTCCTCCATGTGGTCGAATTAAACCAGATAGGCCGCCCCTTATTGTAGAATCGCCTACCGGAGAACCAAGAAGGGAAAGAGACACCTTTGAAGAAGCCACTCGTGGTTGAGAAAATCGCCGTTCGCTATCAGGATCTCGATCCCTACGGTCACGTTAACAACGCCGTTCACCTGCAGTTCTTCGAGGCGGCCCGGATCGCGTACCTGGAA
>JALZFP010000282.1 GCA_030861485.1 Actinomycetota bacterium
CATCAAGAACCTCACGATCGGATCCCGCGTCTACTTCCCGGTGTACGTCGAGGGGGCGAAGCTTAGCGTGGGTGACCTGCACTTCTCGCAGGGTGATGGTGAGATCTCCTTCTGCGGGGCCATTGAGATGGCCGGGTATATAGACCTCGGGGTGGACCTCGTGAAGGGCGGCATGGAGAGATACGGCATGACTCGCGCCCAGCACATGCCGATGTTCCAGCTGAGTCACATCGAGCCCCGCTACTCGAACTACCTGGTCTTCGAGGGCATCTCCGTCGAGGAGGATGGCGAGCAGCACTACATGAACGCGCACATAGCATTCAAGCAAGCGTGCCTGAACGCCATCACCTACCTCAAGGGATGCGGCTACACCGACCAGCAGGCGTATATCCTCCTCAGTGCGGCCCCGATAGAGGGCAGGATCAGCGGTATCGTCGACATCCCGAACGTCTGCTGTTCCCTCTACCTCCCGACGGAGATCTTCGAACGGCCCATCCTCCCGCAGGACGTTCCCACCCGGACGCCTCGGGAGGGCAACCTGGCGGTGGAGAGCTGACGCGAGCCTCCGGGTCCCCCGGAAGACGTTCGAACGAGCAGGATGCGGTGGCCGACGTGATCGGAGACAACGATCGCGAGCCCGCCGGATCTCGAGGTTGACGGGGTGGGGATACAAGAAACCCACCCCGCCGGGGGTGATCCATAGCTTGCAAGGAGAAGACTAGCGTGGCCGCCGTGGGTTGCTCTACGTCGGTGGGGTGATTTTTAGTGAACGCCGGGATGTTGCTCGGTAAGGTCGAGCCGCGCAGCGTGAGTATATTCAACCTGTTCGTCGGGGTGCTGTAAATGGCACCCTTCTACATCATCGCGACTATGGACGATCCGGCCGTGATCCCCAAGCTCGACGAGATGATCGGGGAGGGGCTCGTGACTACGGAGGAGGTGCAGATGTTATCTCCCGCCCCGTGCCCCGGCCGTGATTTCGCAGTAGCCGCCAGGGTTTGCCGGCCCTCGCGCAGGGTAAAAATTACGTATATCTAGTATATTGCCAGAGGAGGAGAGATGCCGCAGCGGATCGAATCTAGTGTGGTGGTAGAGGCTCCGGTCTCCAGGGTCTATGAGTACTGGCGGGATCTGGAGAACCTATCCAACTTTATGTCCAACGTCGACGAGGTGCGCTCCACGGGGCCCGGTATGACGCATTGGGTGGTGAAAGGACCCTTGGGCGCAAAGGTGGAGTTTGACGCGCAGACGACCCAGGATGAGGAGGATAAGGCTATCGGCTGGAACAGCGTCAACGGCAACGTCCAGAACTCGGGCCAGGTGCGTTTTCAGGAGCTCGGGCCGGAGAGAACCCGCGTCGAGGTGACGATGAACTACGCGGACCCACCCGGCGGCAAGATCGGCGAGGTGGGCTCCAGGATCATCTCCGACCCGCAGGTCATGGTGGATCAAGATCTCTTTAACTTCAAGGAGATCATCGAAGGCCGGGCCACGCCCGAGGAGATACAGCAACGTCCCGCCGCCGCCAGCGCTCAGAGCGGCCTCGTGGCCTTTCTGACCTCCAGCGCGGGTCTCGCCCTTCTGGGTGGCCTCGTACTGCTCCTGCTGCTCCGCCGACGCGGCCGCCGCTCCTCGAGGAGGGCCCGCCTCATCTTCGAGTTCTAGCCCTCGAAATCTGACCGTACCCGGGGCCGGTCTCCGTACGAGGATGCCGGCCTTTTCTTGACCGAACGATTTGCGCCTGTCACGAGCCCCGGCAACGAAAACGGGGCCCCCAGGAGGGGCCCCGTGCGTAGGACTCTTGCGGGCTACTAATCGCCCCCGAGCGAGATGTTGTTGAAGATGAGGACCTGCCGCTCGAGGTCGAAGTACATGGTCTCGGACATCGCGAAGAGGTCCATCAGGGCGTCGGCGTCCTCCGCCGGGGGCCTAATGGCGTACTCCTCGGCGCCGTTGTCCAGTATTAGCTGGAAAGAGAACTTTCCGGGCGCCCCGCGCTCCTCCTCGTTCCAGTTTGCGTGGACGTCGGTGACCTGGCGTACCTTTATCTGCTGTTCGGTCTGTTGCTCTGCCGCCGGCTTCTCTGACATTGAGGTGCTCCTCCTTTATCTCGGTCGAACATCGAACTTTTGGGCTTTGCCGTCCGCAGCCTACCCTTTTACAGGATGTCGCTGGGTATGAGGACCTTGTTGCCGAGGTCGAAATACACGGTATCGGTGCTCTCGAAGAGCTTCAGCATGACCTTGGTGTCTTCGGCGGTGGGTAGGAGCACGTACTCCTCGGCGCCGTCGTCCAAAATCAACTGCACGGTGAAAGAACCAGGCTCGCCGCGCTCGTGCTCCGTCCACGAAGCCTGTACATCGGTTACCCTACGTACCTGGATCTGCTGCTCGATGTTTTGTTCCGCCACCGAACTGTCCTTTCTTCTCCTCTTTCACGTCGCACCGCTTTTGTGCCCGTTCATTCGCGTTCGAAACCACAGACGTACTACCTTCGATGCTGGCGGTCAGAGCTCGCTTAGCTTGGCGGCGAGGATGAAGTCGCTTTCGGTAAGGCCGTCTATTTTGTGTGTGTAGACCGTAACTTCAGCATAGCCCCAGCCGAAGCCCACGTCGGGGTGGTGCCCCTGCTCCTCGGCAAGCTCGCCCACCCTGTTGACGAAGTTCAGGGCCTCCCGGAAGTTCTTGAACCGGAAAACCCTCCTCAGG